>CAYRGB010000001.1:0-25523 GCA_964423715.1 uncultured Methanosarcinales archaeon
TGCCTTCGAACCATCACCCAGTAATAATATCCGCTGATATCAAGAAAGTATAAGTAACCCCTAATCCATATAGAAATTACAATGACAGAGTTCAAAGATCTGCCCTGCTGTATTGAAGGAATGAACGAAATACTGGGCAGTTTCAAAAGTCCGTCAGTTATCCTTATTGCCGGAACGGCCGGTGCCGGCAAGACGACCATGGCACTCCAGATGTTGTCAAACGCGGCTAAACAAGGGGAAAGAACACTATACATTCCTCTTACAACCGAAACATCTGACAGATTGAAAATGACTCTGTCTACACTGGAATTCCTGGACGAGTCTGTGGAGGTCCATGATTTTAATCGCCAAATTGCTGAAAAGGACCCCTTAAGCACCCTGATAGACATTGGCAACATAATGTCTTCTGTGAATCCCGATCGACTTGTCATAGATCCAATAACCCCCATTGGGTTCGGATTCGTGGAACAGGAAAGACGACGTTTTTTCTATACTCTTGACTCGATGGTAAGGGAATCCAATTCATTGGTGTTTCTGACAGGTGAATTGCTGAAAGAAGAGATCCATCATTCTGTAGTAAGTCATCTTGCGGATGGTATCATATACCTTTCAAAGAATGACGATGGATACCATACTTCTCATCAACTTGAGATCCTGAAGATGATAGGCCTCAAACCTCCATACAGTACAGAATGTATGACCCAGAAATTCAACTACACGACTGATTCCAGCCATTTTGAAGTTTTCCCGAACATCAGGCCCATCAACCAGATTCCTGAGGATAAAGTCATCGACTCCGGCATCGAGGGGGTCAATGATATGCTTAACGGAGGGATTCCCTGTGGTAGTAGTGTACTGGTAGCTGGTGGACCTGGCACGGGAAAAGCTATATTTGGATGGCAGTTCATCAACAAGGGTCTTTTGGAAGGTGAGAACTGTATCATAATAACCTTCAACGAGACACCTGCACAGCTCATACAGCATGCAAAGAAACTGGGATGGGACCTGCAGACCTATGTCGATAGTGAGAAACTTCACATAATCCACCATTATCCTGATGAGAGATGTTTTGCCGAATATGCGGTCAACATTAATAAACTGGTCGAAAACGAACACGCAACGCGTTTGTTGATAGATGATCTTGTGAATCTGGAGATCACACTACCAGATTCCCTCAAACGCCGTGGAAAAATCCAATCACTCACCAGCTATTTGAAAAGTAGCAATGTTACTTCGGTATTCACGACAGAGGTCCAATCCTACGATGCCAGATCCATTATGAGCAAAGAGGCATCCTTTATAATGGACATTGTCATACTGCTTAGACAGGTAGAAACAGATGATGTGATCCAAAAACACATCCAGATACTAAAATCTAAAGGTACCACCCATCACCCCTTCACAAAGGAATATGTGATCGAGGACAGTGGTTTTAAGATTACGTGAATTACCACCCATTAAAATAGGTGGTCTTCTTGCTTAAATTTAAATTAAGTTTTATGGAAATTTTGGGAGATCAGAGACTCTGTATCTTCCGCTCGATAGTCGTTCCCAATTCTGTCAGTTGATATAAACCATCCTCTTGCGTGATAAGATCTTTTTCCATCAATTCCTCAAGCATCCTATCCACGGACACAGACACCAGATGCATGGTCTTTGCGATACGTGGCTCATCCATTCCGCCTTTTGCTCCTAACAAGGTCAACAATTTCTGTCTATTATTATTTCCAGTTACAAACCCCATCAATTCATCCATAATAGAATCACCATATAATGATTATTACATGCATAGTATAATTAGTTTCTCACACAGACTACGTGCTTGAATGGAGGAATACTTTTATTACCAGTAATGTATATGTGTATCTCTGGCAGGCTAGTCCGGGTAGTTCGGCGTTACCTGTAACCCGAAATCGCCGATACGCGGGGGCCGAAGCCAATGTGAGGTGTTTTGAACACTTTCGAACCTGTCACCTTAACTGAGAAGCTCCGTCCTGCTTGGATGATGTTGATATAAAGGCTTGTTGGAGAACCTGTCTTCATATCTTAATCGTGGGGACCAGTTGAGGCCCGGAAGGGAGCAGACCGACCATGAACACCCATCGCTTGTAGGGTTGCGGGGTGGAGGCGAGGTTGCAGACCATTTGGGAGTGTAAAAAGTATCGACCTGCGGTGTGCCTGCCACTTCATACTAAACGTTAAATATGTTATCGTCTGTACTACATCCATTGTCCCATAGTGATGAGATAGCCAAGCCCGGTATGGCGCAGGATTGCTAATCCTGTGGTGCTCTGCGCCTCGGGGGTTCGAATCCCCCTCTCATCGTTCATTTTAACGAATACCCATATATAAATACATGGATTCAACTATGTCCAAATATCTCAGGTCCCTACCGGTCATCAAACGCACACCTCCTGATGAAGAGGGAATATCCGCCAGTTGCACCAGTTGCAGTTCAAAGAGCTGCTGTGGAGGGTTTGGCATCAAGGCAGGATCAGAAAAAGATGTCGTCTACAGAAATGTGATTATGTACCTGCTGATGGGCACGATCATCATCACAGTAGCCTATATTCTCAAGAACGCCTTATCATACATTATGGGATGAGCTACAGATACAGCAAACTGAGACCCTTATTTATCGATATATTCTCCATTGCCATGGTAAGGATAACGTACCTGCTTACCACATCGCAAGCAGGTGATGGTCAGGTATCTCCCGTGGAGACGGACCCTTGCACTGCTGCCAGGTACCAGAAATGAATGACATTTGCGACATATCCGGCGCCTGAGCGCAGGAGGCATTCGGACACGATACCGCATACCAACCCTTCTGGCCAGGTCCACATACCTGTCACTTCGATCCGGGCGGGTCACATATGCCCTTTCCGCAAGTTCAAAAAGGGTCACCATGCGCTCGGCTGCAATATCCTTCATAACATGTTTCTGGCGTTTTCGAGGGCGTGACATTCAACATATCTCCTGCATCAACATGATCAGGCCTGAAGAATGATAACGTCCACATCCGGAGCTTTATCACTGACAAGCTCTTTGAATACCTCCGGATCAGCCCCAGTACCATCAACACAATTATAGTGCATGGGGATCACGACCTTGGGATGGATCCTGACAGCGGCCTCTGCGGCCTCTGCCACGTCCATTGTAGTAGTACCTCCAATGGGGAGTAAAGCAACATCGACTGAGATATTGTCCATCTCCGGGACCAGGTCCGTATCACCTGCATGATATATCTTATTCCCGGCTATCTCAATAATGTAACCCACCCCTACCCCCCTGGGATGAAATGGCTTTCCATTGTTGTATGCAGCAACTATCTCGATATTCATCCCTTTGATAGCAAGATCACCATCCAGCACATCACCTTCCTTGATCCGCCTTGCATCACCCCTGAATTGCAAACTGCAACTTTCTGGGATCAGGGTCGTAGCATCGCTCTTCCTGATCTTACGAATGGACTTCGGACAACAGTGGTCTGAATGCTCATGAGTGATCAGGAGAAGGTCCGCCTGATCCACATATTTAATCAAGTCCGGAATCACATAAGGATCGATATATACGACGTGACCCTGCCCTCTCAGAACGAAGCCAGCATGACCAAGCCATTCAATGGTTACATTTCCAATATTCGTGCTGTTCACTAAATTAACCTCCGTTTGAAAGTATCTATTAGCCCTACGATATATTTCTGGATAAGAACCTGATGTATCTTAAGATTGTGGTCCATGACATGTGTATTACGGACCATTCATCCCAAAACCCAAAGAAGAATATCACATTGAAATAAAATTCCTGCCATGCTAACAATATTTATATAGAATGGGTTACTGTATATACAGTAATAGTGGAATGTAAAATATTAGTTTTGCATCCCATCTTAAAAAAACGTAAGGTATCTATAGAAGGGACAAAATATGAAAATACGAGTAGTTAGTGAAAAAGAAGAAATCGGAAGGCTAAGCAACGATGAAGAAATCGTCCACCTTGCATTTCGACCATCCAATACCGACATATTTGAACTTGTTAAAAGATGCCCAAATGTCAAGGCACTGCACATCCCAAGTTCTTACAAACGAACCATATCCAAAGCAGCTAAGATGTACTTGGATATGGAGAATATAGATCTCCTTGAAGGAGACGTTTGGGGACACAGGAAAGACATCAATGAATACTCAGAGGTCTCACAGAGCGTTTACGACCGCATAGCTGAGTACAAGGCAGAAGGACTTTCTGAAGATGATATTACAAATCGGATGGTCAAGGAAACCAAGCTTAGCGCAGAGTTTATCCAGTTCCTGATAAAACAGGAATAAAAAGATATCAAGAATCGCTGTCCGATCGCTTCCGGCTGGTCGGATCAGCCTAATTTCACTTTTGATGATAACATGCACTCTTTATATCAGTCTCCAACCACCTGAACAACCAGGGTCCTGGACCTGGGACGGTTATCAAGATCGATACAGATGATCTGCTGCCATGTCCCGAGGACGATGTCACCATGTACTATGGGAAATGTCTCGCTCTGCCCCAGAAGAGATGCACGCACATGCGAATGACCGTTCCCATCATTCCAACGCTCGTTGTGATGATAATCGATATCTTCCGGTGCGATACGTTGAAGAGCCTGCGTCAGGTCATACACCAGACCGGGTTCATACTCAAGGGTCGTGATTCCCACGGTCGATCCTGGGCCAAAGACCACCACTATCCCATTTTTGATACCAGAGACATCAACAACACTGCGCACATCACTGGTGATATCCAGGATGTCCGTGTTTCCCCGGGTATCATATTGCAAATCCTGTGTATGCACCGTCATAGGATCACTCGTCCAGAAGATCACTCATAGATGGCCAGCTTCACGCCGATGGCAGAGACTATCAACACGAACACCACAATGGATGCCACAAACCCGTAGCTCTGTGGCATTATATCACCAAGCAGTGCTCCCGGCTTAGTCAGCAAATTCACCATGATCAACATTATTGTCAATACCAGTACTGATCCAATTGACATACCGATTTCAATACTTTTTTCGTTCATATAGTTATTGATTGGGAAACTAGTACATCAATTTAACGCAATCTTAGAGGATAATATCCAAAAAAAATGTGAATAAGAGTATCCGAAGTCATATAACTCATAAGTACCAGATAAGGAATAATATGACAGAGTTTGAAAGAGTACTGGTACGATCGTTCAATACCTTTTTCGAAATGGAGGGCATCAAAGGGATCGCACACAGACTCAAACAACACCGCTTCACACCACAGTTCCTTGACGTGCTGGTGGACTCCCTGAACCCAGATTATTATATGGGGATCGAATGCAAGAGCATTTCTGTCGAAAAGGGAGCGAATGCCCTCTACTTCACCCAGCATTTTACGGTAGATAAGAAGGGGGCGCATCAGATCGACCGTATCTCAGATTTCCTCCGAAAGTCTGGTCGAACAGGGTTCCTTGCGGTGGAACTGCGCCGTGGCCCTGGTTGTGCAAGGAAGGCACATATCATCCCGTGGAATGAACTGTACCAGCGGTTCCATACGGACGGAGCTTTAAAGTATACTGTCGAGGAGATACAGGATTACCCCGAAATACTGAGACATGGGGAACAGTATGTCATCGAACCCATCAAATGGAAAGATGGGAAACGACTGGTCGAATGATGAACATCGCCGTCGGAACTACAATATCGGCCAGTGCAAAAAGAAGAGTTCATCCCGAAACTGGATGCCATGATCGGCAGGCATATAGGAAGCATGAACATATCCGACAACCAGAGGAAGAACGCTTGATGGCGCGTATCACACAAGATCCTCAATATAGCTCATCTCATTTATGTCAACCAGTGTAGACATTGCGCTGGTGCGGATATCAAACCCCTGCTCCTTCATGATAGCCATGGGATTCGCACCACCGATCACAACTACCCCGAGATGGTCACGCTCCACAGGAACGTCCAGTACCCTTGTATTCGGCTCGCCCACTTCCATGATTCCGCTTATACCGACATCCATCATGTCGGCGAGGATGCTGTTGATGTCATCCTTGGCACTCAGGTGAACCTCACGCAGGTTTGCCAGTATCTTTCCTGAACCCGTTTGTAACATTTCGGTCACATCGGTGATATCCTGCGACATCAGGGCTTCCAAGGGGTCGATGGTCGTACTCGCATACGTCAGCACATCGGTGAACCTGACAGGTGTTCCATTCCTGATCTGGACCACTCCCCCTAACTTTGGGTTTGTCATTATTCCGGCCTTTAGCAGCACACCGTCGATGGTAATACTACACATGGTGGCAATTCCGATATCCCCTTCACGTATCATCAACCCGCCAATGGTCTCACCTGCATACAGGACCTTCAGGAAAGGGCTCACCGACAATCCACTATTGACCGCCATATGAATGATACCAAGGGCATCGTCCAGATCACTGGCATTAATCATGGACAGGTTCACGATCATGTCACCTTCCATCGAACTTATATCAAGCGTCGTCCTGAACATCATATCCTCGATCCGGGACGATATGAACTGTATATTATGAGACCTCTGCATTGATATAACCTGTTTTGCCGTTTTTTCAGATAGATTGAGCTAGCTATGCTATAGTATCCATCATCCATAAAGTATTCTACGGGATACTCTCATATCTCTCAGCGAAGTATCCTACTGAAGATCTCCATGAAATTGGTGGGATTTTTCAGGATTTCGAGCTTTTCAATGTCATGTACAAGCTCATACATGTCCTCTCCACAGACCAGACCCAGTTCTGGCACGTCCATGGGTTCGAGTTCCCGTATCGATGGCACGGAATTATAGAGGTGATTCTTCATGAAACCATCCTTAAGCAGATAATATGCACCACCTGACAGTTCTTTAATAGGATCGTATATGGAGGAAAAGTTCCGGCAGACCCAGTTCGCCATCTTGAGTGGGACGTTGGATCGATTGATGGTAATGTGACCATAGTTGGGAGGGATCAGCACGACATCGCCTGCCACTGCTCTGATCGTGATGACATCCAGTACCGTTTTAGAGTCCACCTTCTGTAGAAGGTAGAGGGGGGCCCCCTCAAGTACCTGGTAGACCTCGGTGTATGACGTATCGGTGCCCGGAACAAATGGGTGATAATGTCCGGCGGTCTTGACATACTCTAGTCCCAGCATGTTCGCAGGGATGACGGTGATATCATACCTGAGGTCATTCTTCTGGATGATATCCAGATCTTCCCTGCTTTTTGAAAGATCACGATACATATAATACAATTCGATGTTCTCCGCACCATCCAACCATTCTTTGTCATAGATTACATCCGCCATATCATAAAGCATGCGGATGTCCGGATTTCTGATCTCTCCACCAAAATAAAGATCATTGCTTGCATTGTTGCTCATAATTGTACACCCTTGCCAACAGAGATATTCCCGTAACTGCCTAGGAACTATTGATGGTGTTCAATCATAAAGTTTACTGTGGATGCCTGAAATCATGTCATTCCGGCAATCTTAAAAACACCGACGATGTTATAGGACATAACATGAACACAGATGTCAGACTCCTGCATACGGCAGATACACATATCGGTTATCGCCAGTACCACAACGACATACGGAGGCAGGATTTTATCGATGCGTTCTCCACGGTGGTGAGCGATGCCATTGAGATGGAGATCGATGCAGTGATCCATGCAGGCGACCTGTTCGATTCAAGAAACCCAACCCTTGATGATATATTGGACACCATTGAGATCCTCTCTCGCTTGAAAATAGCTGGCATACCCTTCCTTGCCATTGTTGGTAACCATGAGAGCAAGCAGCATACCCAGTGGCTCGATCTCTTTGAGAGCATGGGGATCGCCACCAGGCTTGGGAGCTATCCCCATAGGATACAGAACGTATCGATATACGGCATTGACAGTGTGCCACGATCCAAGATACCGCTCTTTGACACTTCGGTGCTCCAGCCACCGGCAGAGGACTCCGTCTACAACATACTGGTGATGCACCAGCTCATGACACCATTTCCCTTTGGTGAATGGGATAGTGAAGAGCTGATCCAGGCATTGCCATTCAGGATGGACGCGATCCTTCTGGGAGATTATCATAAATATGAAAAGGAAAGGATCGACGATACCTGGATCACCTATTGTGGAAGCACCGAACGCAACAGTGCATCCGAACGAGAAACAAGATCGTACAACATTCTCACCCTTAACAAGAGAGGGATCGATATTGGCAGACGTAATATACCCACACGCGACTTCGAGTTCATCAAGGTAACCCTCAGTGAAAGGGAAAACGCCTATGAAGATATTTTCAATGTTATCAAAGAACATGATGTTGCGCAGAAGGTCGTGTTCCTAGAGATATCTGGCAATCCCGATATATCCATATCATACAGCGATATCGAGGAGTTCCTGTTAAAGCGTAATGTTCTTGTTCCCAGGATCGTAGACACAAGACGCGGGGATGCGGAGACCGGTGAGGAAGTTATGGAAGTATCGTTCTTCGATCCGGAGGAAGCCGTCAAGAACGAGATACGGGGCATGGAACTCACAACTGGGGGTCTCATGATCGACGAGATAATCAGGAATCCTGCGATCCCGAAGACAAAGGTGGATACTGAGGCCGAGATGCAAGTGGGGGAACTCATCGGCAGCATGGATTTCACCCAACCTCCCCGGCATATCGTTGCGCCATCTGCAAGACAGGGGACTGCAGATGAAGCTGTGAAGGAATATGTGGAGAAAAAGGATGCATCAGGTATCAGGGATGTTAAGGGGGAAAACGGTACCAGTACCATTAGAGAGAGGGCAATAACGAAAGACACACCCACGAATAAACACCAGAAGTACGATCGGGGGATCATTCCGAAAAGCGAACAGGACAGTATTCCGGACAGTGACACTGACGAAGCAACGGCAGAAACGATTAAAAAACCAAAACAGTACAATCTGGGGGACTACCTGTGAGAATCAAACGGCTGCGTGTGGAGAATATCCGAAGCTACGAGGACCTGGACATATCCTTTGAAACTGGGGTAACCGTGGTATCCGGTGTCAACGGCAGCGGGAAGTCCAGTCTGCTTGAGGCATGTTTTATCGGGCTTTTCGGGAGCCGTACGATCTCGAAGAACTTCGTGCTCTCGGACATGATACGCAAAGGTGCCACCAAGGCATCGATACATGTTGAGTTTGACCACAACGGACGAGAATATTCCATAAAGCAGGAGTTCAGGAACGATCCCGAGACGAACAGGGCGAGCACCACCCAATCCGTGTTCATGGTCGATGGTACGATCATGGTAGACCAGGCGAATCAGACCTATGAGGCCATGAAGGCTCTGCTCAAGATGGATGAAGAGGCCTATACGAACTGCGTGTACATCCGCCAGGGCGAGGTTGATGTACTGATCAATGCAAAACCTGCAGACCGCCAGCGTATGATCGATGACCTGCTGCAGATCGGCAAGCTGGAAGAATATCGAGAGCGTGCGAAGAGTGCCGGTATTGGGGTCAGACGTCATCAGCGCCAGGCAGATACCAGGATAAAGGACAATCAGGAAGATATAGAACAACTCAGAGCTGAAAACCCGATCCCGGTACGGGATCAACTCCTGGCACAGGCAAATGATATTAAGAAGGATATCTCCAAATTAAACGGTGCCCGGGATGGCGCCAGATCCACTCTGGACGACGCTTCCGAAAAAGTGAGACAGTATTCAGAACTTGATACACAAAGAAACACGTGGAACAATGAGGCTCAGGATCTCAAAGCCAAAAAGAAGACTGCCTTTGACCGGATAGAAACAAGCAGGAAGGATATACAGACAAGCAAACGCTCCCTGCAACAGATACGGGATCAGACTACCGAACTCAAAAAGGGGTTGGGAGTGCAGGAGGACATCGATATAGAGGAGTATGTCACTGGAAAGGAGAGGCAGGAGAGGGAACGGTGGGATGCAATACAGCATATCCAGAAGCAGAAAGAACTGCATATGGGTAATGAACGTTTCATGAACAACCGCCTGACAGACGCAAGGAAACAACTGGATACACTCGCACACTCCATACAGGAGAAAGAAGAGCAGATCCGGACAAAGCAGAAGGAGATCGAAGACCACAGGGATTTGATACGATCTCAGGATGAGCAGCGTGACCGGGTCATGGAAAAGGTCATTTCGCTGGGCTTCGATGCTGAAAAACTAGATAATGTGGGGAATATCCTTGATCTTCTGACGGATACACAGAAACGCCTGCATGGAAATGAACGTGAGACGTCTACAAAGATATCCCAGCTTGAAGCAAGCATCCAGAAGAGCCAGAATCTGCTGGCAAAGGGCAAATGTCCCACATGTGGACAGGATCTGAAGGAATCCACAGTGGGCGAGACGGTTGAGAAGGATGAGAAGCGGAAGAACGAGCTGCGTACCAAGCTCCGGGAGATTCACGATAAGCAGAAAGATATCGAAGAGAAGCTTGTACGTGTAGGATTCATGAAGGATCTTAATAAGACGAATGAGCAATGCCTGCAGAAAATCAATCTCATTAAGAACAATATAAAGAACATGGAGAACTCAATCCTGGAATACCAGTTACAGATCGAAGAGCATAGGAAAAGGGATGCTGAGATCAGGGACAATGTGACCCGACTCACAACAGGCATTGATGAGATACAGCAGGCACTAATGACAATAGAATATTCAGAGGATACTGCCAGAAAAGACCATGATATGGTGACAAAGCAACTGAAACCGGCAAAACGGTTGCGTGAGGATATTCACCAGATGGACAAGATACAGGACTCGATCGTCAGGCTGGAAGATACGATCCTGAACCAGCAGGAAACAATGGAATTCATTGATGGACAGATCAATGAGCGGCAGGGGCGCATACACGAGATCGATGTGAAGATGCGGGATATGGATATCAAAGTACTTCAGGAGAAGCTGCCACTATATAAAAAGGCTTTTGAGAACATCACCATCCGGATCGAGGAGGCTAACCGGAAAAAGGAAGAGGTGCACAAGTATCTGGGACGCGTGGAGAACGATATCCAGCGGTTATCAGTGCTTGAGAAGAAAGGAAAGACCCTTTACAACAAGCTGAGCTTCCTCAATGCTGTATACAGGGACGCGCAGGAACTTGAGGAAATGTATATCCGCCTGCGTGCAGAGCTTCGTGCCAAGAATGTGAAAACGCTAGGCATCCTGCTCAACGAGATATTCTCCTTTATGTATACCAATAATGCATATTCCCATATCGAACTGGATTCCGATTATGAGCTTACGATATATGAGAAAGATGGTACTCCCTTAAAGCCCAAACTGCTCAGTGGTGGGGAGCGAGCGATCTTCAACCTCGTGCTGCGATGTGCGATATACCGCCTGCTATCAATGGGCATAGGGGATACATCAGACCGTGCGGAACTTCCTCCGTTGATCATGGATGAACCCACCGTGTTCCTGGACAGGGGACATATTCACCAGCTTATCGAACTGATCGATATGATGAGAGATACAGGAGTGGGTCAGATATTGATCGTATCCCATGATGAATCACTGATCGATTCCGCCGATAATGTGTTCGAGGTGGACAAGGACCCGGTAACCAACATATCGTCTATAACCCCGCGGTGAACAAACGTATTATTACGTTAACTATTATATGTATAAATACTATCGTAACAATACGATGGTATAGATGGACAAAAAGGCTTGCGAGGGATAGAATGGATACTGCAAACAGGGATTTTGTCATTGAAAGGCTTGAAAGACAACTCTCGGAGAAGGATGATGAACTGGAGCACATAAAGAATACGTTGCGAGAGTCCATTGTACGGGAGATTCGCAGTGACCTGAAAAATGACCTGGATATCAATAATCGGATCAGCAAACTGGAACAGAAGATGCAGGAGATAGCCAACAACCTCAATGGTGTGATGGATGAGCTGCTTGACCAGAAATCCATGATGCGCTCATTAGGTCACAATCCGGCAACCAATACCAATAGACAATATGCTGGCTTACGATCCCATCCCGATGAAAAACGGGGCGATACACCGCAAATACAGCCTTCTGCAACCACATATCCCCTGAGATCAGTAACACCACAGGCATTCGGTGATGCCAAGACCAGAGAACACACAGAACCGCACACCACAATTGCTACAGGAGACCGGGAAGGTGAAACCATACTCCATCGATCCCAACGGGAATGGCCAACTCACGACCAGAATACAATGTCTCCATCACAGCAGGGTTCTGATCAAACACCTGCTTCCCCAACAACGCCTATAGATAGACAATCCAAGGAAATCCATTTTAACATCCTGGACATTGAGCAGGATACGCATTCTGAAACACCAGTGGAAGACAGGTCTCAAACAGAAGACGGCAACGAATACATTGTTGCCGAGAGTACGGAACACTCTGGAACTCCCATTGCGGATGAAAATGACAACTGTGAATACATTGTTGCCTATGACAAGAACCCAATGCGTAGAGAGGTCGAAAAGGAGTTCGAGACCGTCGAGGACCGTGAAGATGAGGATACGGTGATCATAACTATGCACAAGAGATCATCGAATTAATACTGATCGAGGAATCGCGTGTATATAAAAGAAATCGAGTTCCTGAACTTCAAATCCTTTGGAAAGAAGGTCAAGATTCCGTTCTTTGACGATTTTACCACGATCTCGGGTCCCAATGGGAGTGGAAAATCCAATATTATCGATGGGATACTCTTTGTCCTTGGGCTTTCAAGTTCAAGGACCCTGAGGGCAGAGAAACTTACCGACCTCATACACAGTGGTAACAAGAGCAAAAGACCTGATTTCGCACAGGTGACGATACGTTTTAATAATAGCGACCATGCGATCCCTGTGGATTCTGATGAAGTAGTGATCTCACGCAAGATCAGGGAGACAGATAGTGGATATTATAGTTATTTCTATTTCAATGGCAGATCAGTGAGCCTGACGGATATACACACGTACCTTGCAAAGGCAGGAGTAACGCCAGAAGGTTACAATGTCGTGATGCAGGGTGATGTTACACGCATCACCACAATGACACCTGTACAGCGGCGCAAAATCATCGATGAGATCGCAGGTGTGGCGGAGTTCGACAACAAAAAAGATCGTGCAATGAACGAACTGGAGATCGTGCGTGAGCGTATCGAGAGAGCTGATATCCTGATAGAGGAGATCGAAACCCAGCTTATGAAGCTGAAGACTGAACGGGATCAAGCGATCAAGTACCAGTCCCTGAAAGAGGAGAAGATGAAGTATGAGGGATTTGTACTGCTGTCCAAATTGAAGGATGCAACAACCGAACTGGCTTCAGTGGATACGGATATCGATGCTAAAAGAAAGATTATTGAAGCCCTCCGAACGGATCTTGAGCAAAGGAACGTCAAACTGGACCAGATGCAGATCGCTCTGGATGAACTCACATCTGAGATACAGCGCAAAGGGGAAGATGAACAGATACAGATCAAAAAGGATATCGAAGAGATCCGGGGGGAAATATCCCGTTGTATTGACAGTATAGAACTGGCAGATAGCGAGATGGATGAACTTGAATCAAGGAGAAGGAAAGCCTTTGTGGGTATCGATGAGACCAAGGAAAAGATCAAGGATATATATTTGGAGATCTCCGAAGAAAACCTTAGCAAGGATGGTGTCACATCTGAGATCTCGGATCAGCAGACCCAGCGTATGATCCTGCAGAGCAAGATCGCTGATGTGGATGAGAAATTTGCAGCCACACGGGATGAATTGACAAAACTCAAGGCACAGCTCGATGAGGTGAAGAACTACAAGGGAGAGCTGATGCGACAGGAGGATCGGGTGCTTGATACGCTCAGGCGCAAGTCCGCACAGGTCAGGGATATCGAGAACGAGATAGAGGATGCGAAGACGAAGGCTGAGTCGGCTGATAGTGATACAAGATCGGTCCAGTATGAGATCGATAAATTGAACGAGAGGATAGGATCACTGAATAAGGACATGGACGGCCTGGAGAGCAACAGCTTCCAGATCACGAAGGTGATTACCGAACTGGAGGATGAACTACGCAAGAAACAGCAAGACTATGCAATGATGGAAGCACGGGTACGTGCTGCTGAGGACACCAGTAATTACTCAAAGGCCGTGGACATGGTGATCAAGGAAAAGAAACACCATGGCCTGCCCGGGATATATGGCACCATTGCAGAGCTGGGCAGTGTGGACCAGAAATATTCCACAGCACTCGGGATCGCTGCCGGTGGGCGTATGCAGGCCCTCGTGGTAGACACTGACGAGGATGCGGCACGTGCAATCGATTTTTTAAAACGCCAGCGCGGAGGGAGAGCAACGTTCCTGCCATTGAACAAGATGGAAGCAAGGAACCCGTACAAAGACCTGTCTGATCGAAAAGGCGTGGTCGGTTATGCCATTGACCTTATCGATTATGACCAAAAGTTTGGGGCAGCATACTGGTACGTGTTCAGGGATACCCTTGTGGTCGACACCATGGATAACGCCAGACGTTTGATCGGTGGCCTGCGAATGGTAACACTTGACGGAGAAATGATCGAGAAGAGTGGTGCCATGACCGGGGGTTCGAGACGGCGATCCGGACTGTCATTTGCCGCAGCAGAGAAAGACAAACTTATCAAACTTGCAGAATCTGTCACAGAGCTTGACTCCAGACGCAACACCGCCATACGCAAGCAGGACACGGTGGAAGGGCACATTTCGGACGTGAATCGGGAGATCCATGATTGTGAAAAGGATATCTCGAAGAAGGAAATGCAGTTCGAGGAAATCGGAAACAGGGGAGAACGTCTCTCTCAGGTCATCGAGACAAAGAACGCCGAACTTGAGAATATAGAAGTCGAGCGCAGTGAAATGCGAGAGGAGATGGAACAGGTCATTGCTGACAAGCAGGAAAAAGAGATGCATTTCACAACCCTGCAGAAGAAGATCGACAAGCTGGAAGAGGAACTGGCCGGATCAGAGGTGCCTGAGCTCAACAACCAGGCTGAGCGTATCGACCAGGAGATACTGCGTCTCGAAGGACGTGTGCGGGACATTGTGGGCAGGATGAACGCTCTGGAACTGGACCGGGAGTATGCGTCCAGGCGTATCGAGGAAAGCCGTGAACTGATCAAAGGAATGGATGAGAAGAAAGCCACTCATCAGGACCGTGTAGGGGATTTTAGGGAACGTATCGCAGAACTCGAAGGTACGCTTGAGATAAAACGTGGACGTGAGGTGGAACTTGCCGATGAGCTCAGGGAAATGCAACAGACACGGGCACTGAAGCAGACCGAGTTCAATGAGATGAAGAAAGGGCATGATTCGGTCAGGGAGCGGCTCGAGGGTGTGGACAGGCAGATGACGGTATATGGAGCAACTCGCAATGCCCTGGTCGAGCAGTGCGAAGAACTGAAAGAGGAACTCGGGCGTCGCGGGATCGAAGAACCCGAAAAGGTGCCGAACTACGAAACGGTCCGCACACGGATCGAATCTATCGAAAGGGCAATGACCAAACTCGAACCCGTGAACATGCGGGCGATCGATGAGTATGAAGAGGTCGATACAAGATTCGTGGACCTCAAATCAAGGCGAGCTATACTGTTCAATGAGAGAGAGCAGATCCTCGAACGTATCGACCAGTATGAGAGTATCAAGAGGGAAACGTTCATGGAAGCATTTGAGGGGATCAATGAGGCGTTCAAGGATATCTTCCACGAACTCTCCGATGGAAGTGGAGCGCTAGCCCTTGATGACGATGATGATCCCTGTGCAGGAGGCCTTACACTGAAGGTCCAGCCAAAGGAGAAGACCCTGCGACGTCTGGAGGCCATGTCGGGTGGTGAGAAGAGCCTGACGGCCCTGGCCTTTGTGTTTGCCATCCAGCGGTATCGACCTGCTCCGTTCTATGCGTTCGATGAGATCGATATGTTCCTTGATGGGGTCAACGCCGACAGGGTGGCCCAGCGAGTGAAAAAATCAGCAACGAATGTTCAATTTATTGTGGTATCCCTCAGGAAACCGATGATAGAAGCTGCTGAACGTACCATTGGCGTCACAATGCAGCAGAACAACATAACAAATATTACGGGGATGATACTACGCTAAATGATGTTCCGGATGATGAAAATAATGATCCGAGACATGTAGGACCAACAGGCATCCTTGCACCCACGAATAAAGTGGAGGCGGATTTTCTCGAGATGTTGCACTCTCTTGGTGTCGATGAATCCCAGATCGAACTGTCAGAGGACGTCCTATGTGAGCCTGTTGAGATACTGGTGACCCTGGCCAAGAACCAGGATATCAACCCATGGGATATCGATATAGTAGATGTGACAGACAAGTTCCTGACATTGATAGAGGAACGTAAGTTGATGGATCTGAGGATATCCGGAAGAACCCTTCTGTATGCTGCTATACTCCTTCGCATGAAGTCCATCGGTATCCTTAAGGAGGAGGATGAGGACCTTTTTGACGACGAGATGGATTTCTACGATGTGGAAGAATACCCGATCCCAAAACTGCCCATCCGGCGTACTGCCACCCGACCGGTCACCCTGCAGGAACTGATCACCGAACTCAAAAAAGCGGAAACGGTCGAATCAAGGAGAAAAACCCGCAAAATGACCCGCGAGTTCCAGGAGGTCGATGCACCTACAATGGACGATGTCCTTGAGATCGCACATGAAGAGGATGTAAAAGGCCGCATGGAAGAACTCGATCTACTGCTTGAGGATCTGTTCGGGTACCAGAAATGTGTTGCGTTCTCTGACCTCGTACGAACCGAGTCCAATCGCTCCGAACGTATCATGACATACATTTCCTTGTTATTCCTTGCCGCTGATAAAAGGATCTGGTTGAAGCAGAAGGAACTGTTCGCAGAACTTTACATACATCCTCCAAACGCTGTCGATAACATTGCGGAGGAGGGAGAAGCATGAGTGACAAAGAGATCATCGAAGCGTCTCTTTTCGCTGCAGGTAGTGCCGTTGATATACAGAGACTGCGGAAGATCACTGGAAAAACAAAGAATAAGACCCTCTCTATCGTACATGCACTTATTGTGGAATACACGCAACGTGAATGTGGAATGGAGATCATAGATCTTGGGGACCGGTACGTGATGCAGGTCAAGCCAAAATACACCGACATAGTGCGTCCGTTCGCACCAAAGGAAATTGGGGCCCCCATGCTTCGTACGCTGTCAATGATCGCATACCACCAGCCTGTGCTCCAGTCTGACCTCGTGGACATGCGGGGCAACTCCACCTACGATCACGTTAGGGATTTGAGAGAACGTGGATTAGTAGAAGCTATTCCACATGGACGATCAAAGCTGCTTCAGACAACCCTCCTTTTTGCCGATTATTTTGGGCTTGAATCCAATGATCCTGAGTCCATAAAGAAGAAGATAATCGGATTGTCTCGTGAGCAGAGTGGTCAGGAAGGGCTCAACCGTTGGCTGGGCAGGAAATTCGTGGGCTTTACCCCGATGTATGCGTCCCTGGCCCAGATGTGTGGTATAAGGGACCATAAAGTGATCAATGCCTACCATCCCACTGAAGAGGAACTGGATGAGCTGGCAGATGTCTATAAGCTGGTGGTCAGCCGTGGATACGGCGAAGATATCAGTAAGTACTATGATGGGGAGATCATCGAAGTTGGCTCAACCACCTTTGACGACCTTGTGGAAGCCATTGAGGTACTGGAGAACGTGTCCGATCCAGATCAGGCACATCAGGCCCTTGAACATATCTACGACCTCAAGGAAAGTTATGCCTCCAAGGCCATGATGATCAGTATGAAGGTACGACCTGCTACCGATATGGTTGCACGCATCGTCAACGACCTGCACATCGGAATATCGACTGATGGTGTGGTGATCGCACCAGATTATGAACGATCCTCAGAGGGTGTCGAGATCGGAGAGGATGCCGATATACTGGTGCCCACCCACGGGGATCCGGATGTGGACCTGATCGAGAGAGTGCGCAGGAAGTATGATACGGTGGTCGAGGAATTGAAGGCGCTGGACGATTGAACGCTGATGCTACGAATGGGGCATTTTGACTATCCTTTCAATGTTGCCATTGTAACCGGATATAATCAAAGCCTATATATATAGGCATATAAATGATAGAGTGTAACTATATATACTTTATAAATGAATGTACTACCTTATATAATATTCAGGACCAATTATCATGACAGACTATAACATCAAAATCGAGAATGTGGTCGCATCGACCAAACTTGCTGAGGATTTCGACCTGATAAAGATCGAGTCGGAATTTGAGGGTGCTGAATACAATAAACAGAAATTCCCGGGACTTGTCTATCGTGTGACGGACCCAAAGGCCGCATTTCTGGTGTTCACTTCCGGGAAGGTTGTTTGCACCGGTGCAAAGAATGTAAAGGATGTCCATACTGTCATTTATAATCTGGCAAAGAAGCTCAATGGTATCGGGATGGAGACTATCGATAAACCAGATATCACCGTCCAGAACATTGTTGCATCCGCGGATCTCAAAGCCGTGCTGAACCTCAATGCCATTGCGATTGGACTTGGTCTTGAGAACATCGAGTATGAGCCAGAGCAATTCCCGGGTTTGGTATACAGGATCGCAGAGCCAAAGGTTGTTGTGCTGATATTCAGTTCCGGAAAACTGGTCGTGACTGGTGGCAAGTCTCCCAAGAACTGTGAGGAAGGCGTAGAGGTCGTACGCCAGCAACTGGACAACATGGGTCTTTTGTAAGGAAATACTGTGGAACATCCAAACAATAATGAGGTCTGCATCCTCATTCCCACACTAAATGAGGAGGCAACCATTGGGAAACTGATCAAGGAATTCCAGTCGGAAGGATTTAGCAATATCCTTGTGATCGATGGGAACAGCCATGATCATACACGTGAGATCGCGGAGACTTTGGGTGCTCGTGTGATCATCCAGAGTGGGAAAGGAAAAGGCCAGGCCGTCCAGGAGGCATTCGGTGTCATCGATGAAAAATATGTAGTGATGATCGATGGGGATGGTACCTACCTGACCAACGATGTACACGCGATCCTTGAACCGATGCTGCAAGGGAGAGCAGACCACGTTATAGGCAATCGGTTTGCGAACTACGAGCCAGCGGCGTTCACACGATTGAACCTGCTGGGTAACCGCATTCTGAACAAACTGTTCGGGTTCGCATATGGGACCTGGCTGGAGGATATTCTATCAGGATATCGGGGGTTTACCCAAAAAGCGATCAGGTCTTATGAGCTGAACAAGATGGGATTTGAGATCGAGACGGAAATCGCTGTTGAAAGTGTGAAGAAGGACCTTAATACTGTGGTGGTTCCCATCTCGTATGTGACACGGCATGAAAAGGCCGCTACCAAACTGAACCCACTGCAGGACGGCATTAAGATAGGAAGTACCATCTACAGGATGGCAAAAATGCACAACCCGATGTTCTATTTTGGCATTATGGGAGGGGTTCTGGTCCTTGCAGGTATTGTCACGGGTACCTACGTGGTGACCGAATGGTTCCAGGGAACCACCCGCATACCAATGACGATCCTCACTACACTTCTTGTACTTACGGGATTCCAGATGTTCATCTTCGGTATGATGAGTGACCTTATCGTGTCACTCCATAGAGAGACCATGCGCTCTATTCGAAGGGATGATGAGTGAGCGATCATCGAATGAGCAATCTTATTTTCAATATAAACAAATAAACTTGTTATATGTGCTATGTGAGTTGAAGATCAGCCACCATGAGTACCAGCGAGAATTCGATATCACATTCGATGAATGAGGGGGGAAGCTTGCGTTTTGTTATACACTAACTTAATATATCAGGCGCCATGGCCTATTCGAAAAGCAGCCGAATATCAAATTTGCTTTACATCAAGTCAAGTTGATTTTTTGAGAATATTTATATAAAATATCATCTTTGTAGCGATTATCAATTAAGAGGTATAATTATGGCACTCGTTACAGATGCAAAAAATGGAATAATCACCGAAGAAATGAAGACCGTTGCCAAGATTGAGGAGCTCGATCCAGAGTTCATCAGACGTGGTATCGCAGCAGGCAGGATCGTGATCCCAACATCCCCATACCGGGATGTTCAACTATGTGGAATAGGAGAAGGACTTACAACAAAGGTAAACGCATCCATCGGTTCATCATCCGACATATCCAGTGCGGATATGGAGATCGAAAAAGCACAGGCAGCTGAGGCAGCAGGTGCGGATACTCTGATGGAGCTAGGTACCGGGGGTGACTTCCTGGAGATGCGAAAGAAGGTCATTGACGCGGTTTCACTATCAGTGGGATCAGTCCCACTGTATCAGGCATTCATTGAAGCTGCCGACAAATACGGTTCCATCGTAGACATGGCCGAGGACGAACTGTTCAAGGCAACCGAGGACCAGGCAAAACTGGGTACCAACTTCATGGCTATCCACACCGGTATCAACAATATTGTTCTTGACCGCCTTAAGAAACATGGTCGCTATGGCGGGATATGTTCCCGTGGTGGTGCATTCATGACCGCATGGATGCTGCACAACGAGAAAGAGAATCCCCTCTACAGCGAGTTTGATTACCTCTGTGAGATCCTCAAGGAGCACGAAGTGGTGCTGTCAACAGGTAATGGAATGCGCGCAGGCGCCACTCACGATGCCACCGACAGGGCACAGATACAGGAACTGATCATCAACTCCGAATGTGCACAGATCGCCCACGACAAATATGACCTGCAGGTCATAGTAGAAGGGCCAGGCCATGTTCCACTGGACGAGGTCGAGATGAACGTCAAGCTCATGAAGTCCATGAGCGACCACAAACCATTCTACATGCTCGGACCACTGGTAACCGACATATCCCCGGGACGCGACCACATCGTAACAGCGATAGGTGCATCTGCATCCGCAGCAGCAGGCTGTGACTTCCTGTGCTACGTGACACCCGCTGAACATCTGGCATTGCCAAACAAAGCAGACGTCATCGAAGGTGTCAAGACATCCAAGATCGCTGCACATGTCGGAGACATGGTAAAACTGGGTAAGCGCGACGAGGACCTTGCTATGGCCCGTGCACGCTGCAAACTTGACTGGGATGAGATGTACAAACATGCTCTTGACCCCGAATATGCAAGACAGATCAGGGACAGCAGATCCCCTGAGGACACCGATGCCTGCACCATGTGCGGTAACTTCTGCGCCCTGAAGATCGTGAACGAGAATTACGATCTTGCAAAGTAATGTCACTGGCATTACTTCCTTTCTTCTTTTTTCCGCGTGCACCTCGCGGATAATAGTGTATCGATAATTACCAGCGAATATCGTATCTGTACGACTCGTTAAGACGATTCGTTTTTTGGGATACTGTTGGAAAGTAGCAGATATATATAGTATAAACACGATAATATTCCCAACTGTAATTAAACGTTACCAGAGGGGTAATGGCCGCAACAAAAAGAGATCGATGGAACATATTCCGTATTCTGTCCAACTGTTCACAACTCAAGGACGAGCGGGCAGTGTCCGATGTGGTCGGAAGTATCATGATGGTCACGATCACGGTGATCATGGCAACCGTTGTAGCCACCGCCATCTTCAGCATGAAACCTCCGGCCGATGTGCCACATGTAAGCATCGAGATCACGGAGAACGGGTCCCATGTTGATCTGATCCACATGGGCGGGGAACCACTTGACGCCTCCAGACTCAATTTCATGGTGGATGGCGCCCCTGTGAGCATCAACACCAGCTCTCCGATCAACGCCACAGAGGATTGGACCATTGGCACCACGATCATACTGGACACCAATAATACCATAGTGAAGATCGTACACCGGCCCTCAAAGGAGCTGTTGACATGAAACGGCTGTTGTCTGATGAGAGAGCGGTATCCGTGGTAGTGGGATCGATACTTGTACTCGCGATACTCGTAACATTCATGTCGGTCGTCGTATCCACATGGGTGCCGATCTATGAAGGGAATGATGAGGCACAGCACAGTGAGCAAGCATATAATTCATTCATGAAAATAACAAAACAGATACAAAATGCAGATGAATACCCGGAAAGTACAACATTTGATCTCGGTACCGAAGGATCATCGTTCATTGCCAGATCAAATTCAGTGGGCTCTTTAGAATTAAACGATACCGAGAGCACGATGTTCATAACTACAAACCTGACAATGGATATATCAACTTCAGATATGGGATATGGATTAGAAGCTGCTGGAATGGACACGAACGTGACGAATCCCATCACGTGTTTTAGACTTGATCTGGAGCAGGGAGCATTGGGAGGAGGTTTGTTTGGATGGACCTATACTAACAGACTTCATCCTGATTTTAGGCTTCAAATGCGAACATCTAACTCACGTATCTGGATCACATTGTATGCCGCTGACATTCAGATGGGGTTCCTTGGAATAGTACCAGATTCTGCTAGGAAATTGGGCATTACAATTACACATGGGTCTAGCATAAGAGATGTGTGGAACACTGAACTAAGTATACTCCCAAATCATACAGAACCACATGGAATATATATTGTCGATAATAACTTTTCTGTAGATTTTCTAAATAAGAGTATTAACTTAACACTTAATGAGATGAAGGGAGATAATGTTCTTATTAACGGTACAACATATAATACAACTTCTGGGTACAACACCGCACCCCTTTACGATTTGATCCAACATTACATGAAACTGCCAGCATTAGAGACTGGAGATTACTATATCGATTATGTACAATATACTGCAATAGCTGGAGGGCGCCAGTATTTCACATATAACTCCACCGAAAAATCGGCATACATTCTTGTTGATGATAATGGTGAGATGGTAATGGTATTTGATGGAATAAAAGCTGGAGGCGGCACACTGACTCTGGGATCTGACTATAATTTCATGGTCGACCAGTCATACATCTATAATAACGGTGCATTAATACTAAAACAAGACGATGGGGCAATATTTAGAGTAGAACCCCCTATTGCTGTCGGAAACAATAGTCAGGGAGATCTGGTCTTAACATTGAAGACAACGGTCCTAAATGGGAAATATACACAGAGTGGGAACGGCGAGGGTACACTATACACAGTCCTAGATAAGACGTATGAAGGAAGCGGTCACACCGATAATGTAACAATCACCATGAGCAACACACCTTCAGAATTGAAACCTATTTGGAACTCATACTATGAAGACCTCAATTCAACAATCAGTGAGACCACAGCACATTCAAGATACTACCCCGGCAATATGACAATGCATATCTGGGATAATAATCCAACAATAATGGCCAATTTACAGAAAAATAATGTTGCAATAACATCGTAATGCTGCAATACGATCAATGAGAATATAATCGATCTTGATGCATACACTAGCTGTAATATCGATTTTGAATATCCAGTTATATTTTAAATTGTATTGCGCTCCCGTAAAATCACAGATGAAATGAACACGTTAACAGAAATCCTTAAATCAACTATTTCTATAGTACTACAACCAAAGAGGATAAAATATGAAAAAAGTAATAATCGAAACTGACAAAGGCAACATCACCCTCGAGCTGTTCGAGGAAGACGCACCCAAAACTGTAGCAAATTTTGTAAAGCTGGTCAAGCAGGGATTCTACAGTGGCCTGAACTTCCATCGGGTGATCCCGAACTTTATGATACAGGGCGGCTGCCCGAAAGGCGATGGGACGGGAGGACCCGGATATACCATCAAATGCGAGACCAATCCCCGCAAGCATACCACCGGCGCGCTGTCCATGGCACATGCTGGCAAGGATACCGGAGGTAGCCAGTTCTTCATCACGCATTCACCACAGCCACATCTGGATGGCGCACATACCGTATTTGGGAAGGTTGTGGAGGGCATGGATGTTGTCAATGGGATCCGGGCAGGCGATACGATGAACCAACTTAAGGTCGTTGAAGAGTGAGCGTAAAGAAATGAATTGTATAATGCGCCCGCCGCATTTGTTGCCACGACCATCATAATAGCAGGTGAACAACATGGGATGGCTTATAGGTATGGGCGGGTACTTCGGAGCATCTTTTCACAAACTAGTGAAGATACTCGTTCTCATGGTACTGATCGCCTTCCTCATTTACATTATGATCTCTGTCTGGTAAATATTACAGATGAGAGGTAAAACAATGAATCAGAAAACATTGCATAAAATGAGAATTGCGGCAATCGTCGCCAGTGAGATCGAAAAGCTTGCCCCCAGGTTCTTCCCACTAATGGATATCATTAAGGACGATACACATACCAATGGAATACAAACCTATCGCTATGCCAAACTCAGCGATGAAGCGATCGAACTACAGATACAATTATCCGAGAAATACCTGGACTGGTGCAAGGACTTTGAGGACCTTATTTGCAAGATCGATCCTGACAAGAGGGATGAATTCGAGCACTTACGCCAGCGTGTTGTCAAGATCATTGATCTGAAAGAGACCCCACGGACCCCCAACAACAATAAACTGTTATTCGAGTTCGATAAAAATATAAAAGCCCAAAAGACCATTCTCTCATACCTATCTGCAAAACTTGCCACGGGGAATCTGAAAATTGATGAAGAGGATGAAGATGAGGGTATAACATCTCCCACCGAAAGCATCTCTTCTGAGGAATGCATTGTAAAGGAGGTCATCTTCGCAGACTGTATCAAACCCGTTCTGGATGAGGAACTCCTGACGTTCAGGGACGCTGCCCTCGACAAAACGCTGGTAATAGCAAAGGATATTATTATCCTGTGTAACAACATCCTGAACAGTGATTATCCCGAGTTTCCGGGACTTGATGAGAACTGCTCACGACTGGCAGATGTGTGTCAGCAGGATGGTGAACTCAAGGATATGGCAAAACCGTTGCTACCGTTGTTGAAGATAGTTGCCAGTATTAGCTGCTGACAACACTGATGATATTGGTCCGGCCACTCCAGGAAACCTTACATCTGACACTGCTTGCACAGGGATAGCTCACACACCCTGTTCTCAAACTTCCATTTCAGACCCCATTTCTTGATCTCCTGTATGATATTGATGAAATCCTCTCCGCTCTCCGTGAGCCAGTATTCCGACCTGACCGGCACAACTGAACTGTCAATCTTCCGTTCTACCAAACCAGCATATTCCAGTTCCTTCAAACGTGTGGAAAGGGTTTTAGGCGTTATTCCGGTGATATGTCTTTTCAGCTCGTTGAACCGTTTTTCCTTTTTTTCACCCTTATACAGCTCCAGAAGGACGCAAAGCGCCCACCGTTTCCCAACCAGATCAACGGTCTTATAGATGGTGCAATCTTTCATAGTATCATGTATGAAACTCATACTATATATATAAGTATCGTACTTATACTAGGTAACTAAAAGATATCTTTGCATTTGTTATAGGATGTCCAACAAGAGGCAGAAAATGCGAATCGGAATATACTACACAGGA
>CAYRGB010000001.1:25533-31552 GCA_964423715.1 uncultured Methanosarcinales archaeon
TGGACAAAAGGTTATCGGTAACCTTGTCAATTCGAGCACTTTCTGCATATCCTGTGGCGATCTCTGTGATCAGTGCCGAACGACGCGACCTTCCTTTGCAGGGAACATTATTGACATACATGATTTGCCCGGGGATCTGCCGGAATTTATCGATGACCCCGAAACATATCTCCCAAATAGCATGGTTGCGTGTGACCTTCTTATCGCCATTGATCTGCATCCGGACATCTTTGCAGTACTGCCCTCAATTGTCCGAGCTACCGGTGCGCAGGCTGTCATAGCACCTGTGGAAAACCCGAAGCTTGCACCAGAAGGACTCATCCGCCAAGTCAGGAATGAACTTGAAGCAGCAGGTGTGGACTGTGAATTCCCAAAGCCATTCTGTTCCCTAAAGGGAACCGGCAAGGAACTGATCGATCAGTTCTTGGATATGGGCTTTGGCAGACCTCTACTCAAACTTGAACTGGACATAGCAAGAAACGTGATCACCCATGCACAGGTCCTCAGGGATGCACCTTGCGGAGGCACATGGTTCGTTGCCAGATGCCTTGGGTGGTCGGATCTTGAGGACTATAAGGATATAGTCTCACAGGCCCACCATTCCTATCCATGCACGGCCAGCATGGATAGGGACCCGCAACTGAAGGATACAATCCTGCATGAGGCAGGACATATCATCAGAAAAAGTGTGCAAGAAGCCATTCACAATGCTAACAAATAACAGGAGGTCATACCATTACAGAAGAGAAGAAAATAGTAAAGATCGCAATTGTGCGATGTGACATCGTATCCGAGACCTGCCCGGGTATTGCATGTTTCATGGCATTCAATAAGCGCATCATGTACTTCGAGGACTACGATGAGAACGCCCAGATGGTCGCATTCTTCACCTGCGGAGGATGTTCAGGAAGGCGGGTCTATCGTCTGGTCAAATCACTGAAAAAGTACGGGACGGGCGTTGTCCACCTCAGCTCCTGCATGCAGATGGAGAACTATCCCAAATGTCCACATGTGGACTCGATCAGGAAGACTATCGAAGATGCTGGGATAAAGGTTGTTGAAGGTACACATCATTAAGAAAACGGAGTTGAGAATTATGGTTAAACGTATGATAGTGCGGATCGATGAGGACAAATGCACAGGATGTGGACAATGTGTCAGCCCCTGTGCAGAGGGAGCGATCCAGATCATTAATGGTAAGGCAAAGGTTGTGTCTGAGGAACTGTGTGATGGCATGGGATTCTGCATAGGGATATGCCCGGAAGGTGCGATATCGGTGGAGGAACGCCAGACGGTGGAGTTCAATGCTGAAAAAGCAGAGGCGCATCCCAGGACCACGGATGTGTCGATACAGTGTTTCAAATGCGGATGCGGCGAAGATGGGGATTATCTCATGCCTGTGAGATACGATAAAGAAAGTCTCTGGGTCTGCACGCGATGCCTGCCAACCCTAATACATGGATAATGAGGAGGAGAGGGGGCAGGCATACTTACGATCGAACTGAGCGCGCCCGTGGAGAACCTGTGCGACTACACGTTCGACTTCTGCTGGCACAGCCATCGGCTTGACCCGGATGCGGTCATTCCCAACCAAGATGAAACAAAACATACTTACCGCAAGCTGGTGGATGACCTGAAAAGGGATGCAGAGGTCTGTATCAAAGGTAATGTGGGCGAGCGTTTCGCACAGGCTATGGGTGCGGACATCCGGCACCTGGGTGGAACCGGAAACATCGTGACTGCAGGCCGTATCTTCGTGGATGGGAATGTGGGACGCGAGGCAGGTATGGGCATGGTCGCCGGAAGCCTCTACATCTCCGGTCAGGTCGAGTATCCACTGGGCAATATCATTGAGGTACACTCCGATGTGAACGGGTATCGCAAGTTCGTATCCATCACCGACCTCCTCTGCAACCATCTGGACGAGATACCAGTGTCCAATTCCCTGGACGCGGAGAACACACGACTTGTGCTCAACGATGGCATCCTGCGGGGAACAGTGGGGACTCGATGCGACTGCCCTTGCCAGATAGTCGTGGAAGGGGATGTCTATAATGGAACAGGACTGCTCATGCAGCAGGGAACAATTACGATCACAGGAAACGGGGGAATGAATACAGGTGCCCACCTAAATGGCGGTACAGTGGTCGTTATGGGCACGGCCGGAGAGTTCGCGGGCGCCTACATGAAACGTGGTGTGCTGCTGGTCGGAGATGCCAGTGGCCACGTCGGGGCTGATATGGCAAGTGGTGCGATCTATTCGAAAAAGAAGATAACGACCAGTCCTCCGGCAGAGAAAGCCCGCATCACAGGTGCGGACATGTCACTCATACGAAAATTGACCGATGCCGGCCGGTTAGAATCGATACGATACAGCAAGTATGGGGTGGGCAAGTCTGGAAAATATGTGACGGTCAGAATGAGGGATGGATCTCTCGTGAAACGCAGGGCTGACTGATGAACTACCACCCATTAAAATGAGTGGTCTTCTTGCTTCAATTTGATAAAACGGTCCTGCATTCTTAGGACCGATGGCCTGCCATATGGATTATGAACGCCATGAATCAAGGAGATGATCTAACAGAGTAACTGTGGAGGATATTTACTCCACAACCATCCATTTTCATGTGCTGCAGACCCTCTTGCCCTTCTCGGTCAACCGGTAGCTTGTCCCGTGGCTGACAGTCCCCTGCCCGGAACAGACCTGTGCCATCGGACAGCAAGAACATCCCGAACAGGCGGCTGGGGTCTGCTCGCATACCGCCTCTAGATGCCCCATGTGCTCCATGATATCGATCATGCCCTTCAACTGGCTATCTCTCATATTCAGGCAGCTGGCGATCTCATGCAATGTGGTGCTACCTCCTGAACCAAGCTCTGCTATCTGTTTCAACACGTAACGAAATCCTATTACCATAATATTCCTCCTTCATTTGGATGCCTGAATGGAAAAACTACCTCTCCATGCAACATAGCCAGCAAGGGACAGGAACCCGAGATAGATGCCAGGTCGCATGCTGTCAATGATATGCCATCCCACGTATTCCTCGCTCGCTACCGCGTAGAACATAAGGAGATCGGCCCCCATGGTCAGGAGATAGACTGTCATGAACACCAGCGACATCAGGATACCGACATAGACATAAGATACACCCATGTGTACCCCGGCGTTCAGTTCTTTTACACCATACAGGAACACAGCCCCGATCACGACAAAGCACAAACCTCCGAAGAAATCTCCGGGGATTAACAATGGTTCAGCCAGACCTGTCTCGATCCCGAATCGTTCCAGCATCTGTAGGATGCCTAATGCTACATAGGAAATTCCTGCCACAACTGCAAAGATCATTTTATTTGTATTTGCCATAATATTACCTCAAATCAAGTTATAATCCCCATCCTATGGCCGTACCTATGCTGTAGATGAGGTACGCAGCTATCCATGCCAGGGATGTTCCATAGAATACCGAGAAGAGTGTCCATTTCCAGCTACCCGTTTCCTTCTTTATCACGGCGATGGTTGCAATGCATGGCACGTATAGGAGTGTAAATACCATCAGACCAAGGGCACTGAGAGGGGTCATAGCTCCTGCTACTAATATTCCAGCAAGGGCATCTTCGTTCCCTCCGACTCCATACAGTACCCCCATGGAACCTATCACGATCTCCTTGGCAATGAACCCGAATATCAGGGCCACTGCGATCCTCCAGTCAAACCCAAGGGGTGCGACCAGAGGCTCCATCACATGCCCTATCACCCCTATCACGGAATTCCCTGTTCCGAGTATCTCCTCGGACGCGAATCCCGCATCCACTCCTGGAGCCGGGATGGCTGATAGCAACCACACAATGATCACACCGCCAAGGATGATGGTACCTGCCTTTCTCAGGTATAGTGAACCTTTCTCCCACATGTGTATCGCACTGGACTTGACCGTGGGAAGCCTGTATGGTGGCAGTTCCATGATGAAAGGAGCTGGTTTGCCCTTTACCACAATGCCACGTATCAATTTTGCAGAGAGTATGGCAACGATGATACCTAACATGTATATACCAAAGATCACAGAACCTGCATCCCTCCCAAAGAATGCTCCTGCCAGCAGGATGTATACCGGCAATCGTGCACCGCACGAAATGAATGGGTTCACAAGAATTGTCACCAATCTGTCCCGTTCGTCCTCGATGGTCCGGGTAGCCATGATCGCAGGCACATTACAGCCGAACCCCATCAACAGTGGAATGAACGATCGTCCATGCAGACCGATCTTGTACATGAGCTTATCCATGACAAATGCAGCTCGCGCCATATATCCGCAATCTTCCAGCAACGAGAGCATGAGGAACAGCATGAATATGTTGGGTACGAAGATCAGGACAGCGCCCACACCGGCGACGATACCATCACCCAGCAGGGAGCCAAGCCAGGGATTTGTGATGTTCCCTGCAACCACTCCAGCCAGCCAGCCAAAGAACATATCAACGAATTCCATGAGCGGGGTTGCGACCGTGAACGTCACCTCGAACGCTGCCCACATCATGGCCAGGAATATAGGTATACCAAGATATTTGTTGGTGACGACATGGTCGATCATATCTGAGAATGTCAACTCTTTGAAACTCCTGACGCAGACCTGTGGAAGCACCGTATTGATGGTCTCGTATCGTTTATCTGCCATGGCAGCTTCATATTCTTCCTTTTTGATCGTACTGAGCACATTGTTGATCTGGACAGCCACTGAACTTCCCTCAATCTTTTCCAGGATGTTCTCATCGCCGTCCAGCAACTTCACGCTCAACCATCGCACCGGATATTTACCTGACAGTTTGCTGTCTTTACCAACAATTTCTTCCAGCTCGATGATCTTTTTCTCGATATCATCGCCATAGCTTACCTCGTGTTCGTGATGTTCACCCTTGCCGGCTTCCCTGATGACCTCTTCCAGGAGAGCATCGATCCCTTCTGCCCTGGTGGCAACTGTCTTTACAACAGGGATCTCCAGGAAATCTTCCATCTTTCTTGTGTCTATTTTATCTCCCTTGGACTCTGCAAGGTCCCACATATTGAGGGCTATGACCACCTTGGAACCAAGTTCCATCAGCTGTGTGGTGAGATACATGTTCCTTTCAAGGTTTGTGGCGTCCACGATCTGTACCACCACATCCGGTTTCTCGTCCACCACATAGTCCCGTGCCACGACCTCGTCAAGTGAGTATGCCGTGAGACTGTACGTCCCGGGAAGGTCCACGACCTCGATCTCCGTATCCTTGTACGTCCTCTTTCCGGTCTTTTTCTCCACCGTCACCCCTGGCCAGTTCCCCACATGCTGTCTTGCACCTGTGATGGCATTGAACAAGGTGGTCTTTCCAACATTGGGATTACCTGCCAGAGCGATGGTTATTTTTTTCTTTTCCATATCTATCCAATCCTTATCTCCAACTTCATTTAACGATCTGATACCATTATCTTTGTAGCCATGCCTTTGCCCAGGGCGTATTTGGTACCGTTCACATCGACAATCAGGGCACCCCGGCCAGACCTGTGGACCGTGACAAGACAGTTCTCGCAAAACCCCATCTCGACCAGACGTCGTTTCAGACCCTGACCTGCGTTGATCGAGACAACTTTGCCCTCTTTTCCTTCAGGCATCATGATCAGAGGTAGAACGTGGGGCATGGCAGTTCACGCTCCCAGGGGCTGGACCACAATAAGTTCAGCTTCTGCTTTTCTCAGGGACAGGTTGTAGCCTTTGACAAGGAACTCCAGAGGATCTCCCATAGGGGCTTTCCGTATCACCTCGACCTCAGCTCCGGGTACCATTCCCATATCAAGGATCCTTCTTCTGGCAGAGCCTCTGCCAGTTATCTGTATTACTTTTGCTTTGCTGCCCGGTTCGAGCAGGTTAAGCGTAGTTTCATTCATTTTGTACACCTCTAATTATTAGGGCATCCTAACTTATCTGAGTTTTACATATGTAGGATGGTATATAATCGTTTTGGGTACCCAAAACCTTTAATGAAT
>CAYRGB010000002.1:0-25573 GCA_964423715.1 uncultured Methanosarcinales archaeon
GGGGGATGGTCGCTGCGAATTCCACGATCGTGTGGTCAATGATGGGGACCCTGGCCTCTATGGAACTGGACATGGTGAGCTTGTCGGTCTCAAGCAGGACGTGGTCCACGAGGTATGATCTTGTGTCCGCATACATCATCTTTGCCAGGAAGTCGACATCGTCTGAGGATTTGGTCAGGGCATCTCCTCCACCCTCAGACCGAGTACTTTCACCACAGTATCCATTGTTTCGGAACAATATGTCGGTGGCCTTCTCAAAGGAATCGTGTCCGATCTGCTGTTTGAGTTCCTCCGTGTACAGCTCTGCCTTGTTTTCCTCACTGAATACCGATTTTGCGAACAGGAATCCGTGTTCTTTAACCTCCTGTGTAGCACTTTGCAGTCCTACATAGAACTTGCTTGGAAGATGGGGCGATAGACTGTTCACCAGTGGTCGGACCACGCCACGCCGCAGGGGACCGGGTACCCATCTGTGATATTGCTCATTCCCAAGTCCCACCTTGTAACTGATATATCCTCCAAATATCTCATCGCCGCCCGCTCCGTTGAGCACTACAGTGACATGCTGGCTTGCCATTTTGGATAGCAGGAATATGGCAAGGGCCGAGGGGTCGGCGATCGGTTCATCGTTATGCCATATGATATCTTTCAGATGTTGCTTGAAGGCACCCTGCTCCACCACGATCTCATGATGGTTGGTCCCGAAATGCTCGGCGGCCACCTGCGCCTGACTCAATTCACCGATCTCCCCATGATCCCCGAATCCTACGGAGAATGTTTCGATGGGGTCATCCACCATCTGACTCATAAGTCCTGTAATGATACCTGAATCAATTCCGCCTGAGAGGTACACGCCCAACGGTACATCGCTCATCAGGCGCATCCTGACCGAATCCTCCATTAGATGACGGAGTTGCTTCACATAGTACTCTTCAGATCTGGTTCCGGCACACTCCAGGGGTACATCCCAGTACTGTTTAATGGAGACCTGTCCCTGATGGTAGTTCATCACATGCCCCGGCAGTAGCTTCTTAATGCCTGCGAACATCGTTTCATCCGAGAGGGTGTGCCTGAACGTCAGATAATCGTGCAGTGCACTGGTATTCACAGCACGTTCCACTCCCTCGTACTGGAGCAGGGATTTGATCTCTGAAGCGAACAGGAGCTTTCCATCAATGACCGTATAATAGAGTGGCTTTATACCAAGCCGATCCCGTGCCAATAGCAGTGTCCGTCTGTTTGAATCCCACAATGCGAAAGTGAACATCCCACGCAGGTGGTGTACCAGTTCAGCACCATATTCCTCATAGAGGTGGGTCAGTACTTCCGTATCCGTGGATGTATAAAATCGATGTCCTCTTGTCTCCAGGTCACTGCGCAGGTTCCCATAGTTGTACACTTCCCCATTATATACTACCTGAATAGTCTCATCTTCATTGTGGATCGGCTGATGACCACCGTTCAGGTCGATGATACTTAATCTACGATGCCCAAGTCCGATCCCATCATCAATGAATGTACCACTGTCATCGGGTCCCCGGTGTTCCATCACAGAGCACATGGTGTCCAGTAATGCCTGGTCCTCAAATCCGGCAGTTCCGCATATCCCGCACAACTAGTCATTCACCCCATTATAACAACGATCATATTTTTATATGTACTGTTATTGACCTCTGAATCTCACAATACTTATATCATATAATAATATAACTGAGTTCCATATTATTCTTATAACGATCTATCTGAGTGGAGCACATGGTTGAAGAAGATAGTAATATTAACAATCTACGAGGAAGCATTCCGTATTTCGCAGGGGTCATGATCTCCTTTATGGCAGCCTTTTACATAAGGACCATCCCCAAAGCAGGAGTGTTCATCTCCGAGAACTTCGTGCGTTTTGGAGGAAACGATCCCTGGTACCATTTGCGTAATGTGGAATCGATCCTGCACAATTTTCCACACATGTTGTGGTTCGATGCACATACCCTGTACCCTTTTGGTAATGATCAGGTATTTGCCCCATTATTTGACATGTTCCTTGCTACCCTTATCTGGATCATCGGTCTTGGGAACCCCAGCCCAGAACTGACTCATACCATATGTGCCTATTATCCTTGTTTTTTGGGTGCACTGGTGGTCATTCCAACATATTTCGCTGCCAAGTGGGTATTCGATGATCGCAGGGTGGGATTACTTGCAGCGATCCTTATTGCACTCGCTCCGGGACAGTTCCTGTCCCGTTCGCTCATAGGTTTCAATGACCATCACATTGCAGAGACTCTTCTCAGTACTGTCACAGCGATGTTCCTGATTATGGCGGTAAGGACCGCACGTGATCATGAGATCACATTTGAGAACTTACGCAATGGCAGATTCGATACGTTGAGACCGTCACTGTCCTACTTTATCCTTACAGGGGTCGCACTGGGGGCTTATACTCTGGCGTGGAAGGGTGCCCTGTTCTTCAGTTTGATCATTGGTATCTATATCACGGTCCAGCATATCATCGATCACATGCATGGGCGCCCCACTGATTATCTGGCAGTTGGGGGTATGATCATCTTTGCCGTTGCATTGTTAATGGTATTAATGACACCACATCTCGGGGGCACCAAAGCCATTAACATGGAGGGGTTGTTCGCTGGTATACTGGCATTCCCATTACTAACGGCCATCTCGATCCTGATGAGGCAAAAGGGTCTTAACAGGTATTACTATCCTGGCCTGACCGTCTTCCTGTCTATCGCAACGATCATCTTCGTAAAGCTCGTTTCCCCATCCGCATATGCTCTGATCACCAGTGTGTTCAGCTACTTTATGCGCACAGGCGGCGGTCTGACAATCGCCGAGGCCGCCCCACTGTTATCTATGGGGGGAGTCTTCTCCCTGCAGCCTATCTGGTATAATTTTGCTGCCGCTGGATATGTGTCCGTCGTCGCACTTATTATCCTTGCCTATACAGCAATTACAACAAAGAACACACCGGAAAAAACGTTCATGCTGGTCTGGTCGGTCATGATCATCTGGGCCATGATACAGCAGAACCGTTTCGCATATTATTACTCTGTTAACGCGGCCATTCTCAGTGCCTATCTGGGGATCAGGGTCATGGACCTGGCAGGCTGGAGTGAACTGAGAGACAAATTATGGGGCATTACCGGAGTCTCTGAAGATCGACAGAAGGGTTTGAAGGACATCAATGTATGGCATGTGGTGAGTGTCCTTGCCGTAATCCTGGTGCTGATATATCCTGCCTATGATCTCTCTACGAAACAGTTGCAGGGCGTGAGCGGCCCCAATGGATATTGGTTGGATGCGACCCAGTGGCTGCGTTACAATACCCCTGATCCCGGATTGGACTATTACGAAAGCTACTCCATCCCGGCCACCGGGGAATACTATCAATATCCTGATACTGCATACGGCGTGATGTCCTGGTGGGACTACGGTCACTGGATCGAAGTGATCGGCCACCGCATCCCCAATGCTAATCCGTTCCAGTCCGGTATTGGCGGCCGCAGAAATTCCATCGATGAACCAAATCAACCTGGAGCATCCACATTCTTCACCGCCCCTTCCGAGGCAGAGGCCACAGCTGTCCTGGAAGCCATTCACCCGGACCCTGACAAGACTGGTGCTCGCTATATAGTCTCCGACGTAGAGATGGCTACCGGCAAATTCTATGCCATGGCTGCCTGGACCTTGGACACCAATGGTTACTATATACAGGTACAGACCGATCAGGGCATCCAGAATGTACCCGGGCAGCGGTATTACAATACAATGGAAGCAAGGCTCCACATATTTGATGGCAATGGTCTTGAGCAGTACCGTCTGGTGCATGAGACACTGGCTGCAAACACAGCAGAAGCCGGTTACAAACAAGTGTACAATGTTCTCTTTGGGGGCAATATTGATATTGTGAACACCGGATATGTGAAGATATTTGAATACGTGGACGGTGCCACGATCACTGGTGAAGCACCCGCAGGTGATACCGTCACTATTACCAGCACCATACGCACGACTACCGGCCGTACCTTCGAGTATTTGCAGTCAACAATATCGGATGGAACCTTTGAGTTCATAGTCCCATACTCCACAGAAGGTCCGGTCGCAGATGAGACACAGTTCGATACCGCTCCGGTGGGCCCCTATACCCTCACCTATGGTGATGTGAGCAAAGAGGTGCAGGTATCCGAGCAGGACGTACTGGATGGCGGCGTGATCGAGGTTTGATCGCCCATCACCATCATATTTCACTTCTGGAGTTCGTACAGGTTTCACATCTCGCCGTCACTCGCTCACCACGGGCACTCTTAGTTGCTTTCTTTATTCTGCTAGAGCACGACTCTGGTTATAAGTCAGAATCTCCCATAACTCTTCGATTTTACGTGATAGCGAGACTGACGCGGGTTCATGAGGAGCAATTCTGGAGGTCATGCTGTAAGGTCTTTCAATATATGCAGAGCCACTGGCTGATAGTCCAGGTATCTTGCCCAAGTCCCCTCAACAAATGCCAGCCTCGCTGGCTCGTCGCGGCTGAACAGTACGTCTCCGCGTGTGACCTCATAGCAGAACCCTATGGGCGCACGGTTTAACAGTTTTACATCGATCGGATATCGTACATCACGTTCCAGTTGGGATGATAGTCCCATCTCATATGCAAGGGGGTCCTCTGGCCAGAGTGCTTCAGTCACATAAACTCCCACATCAATGTCATGGAATCCTTGCTGATCCACAAAGCTCCCAAAAAGGTATGCAAATAGGATCTCTTCTCTTGATCGCACAAGTTCTTCCAGGGATGCGGCGACCTCCTGTCTTTTCACAGCATCAGCTTCAAATGTTCTCTCACGCATGCGTATCCAGGTACTCTGTGATCTCAGTTATATACTCTTCAAGGTCTTCAATGTCATGGCTGAGAATGTCATACACTTTCTCATCGTCAATTTCCCAGTAGATATGCACAAGCATGTTACGAAATCGTGCCATGTTCATTAGCCTCTCAGCAAGTTCGCCTGATATCACACCTGCATCATGCAGGAGCACGAAACAATCAGAATAACTCTCTGGGGCACGTCTTAGATGGCGTGCATTGATGTGGTTACAAATGGAGATGGCTGCCTCGATCGCGGTGACCAGCCGATATCTGGCCGAATCGATGAGATTTGGATCGGCTAGGAACTCATTCCGTGAGCGCGAAACGTCCCTCTATCTCATCAGTGCCTGGTGGATCTCATCGATCTTTGTTCCGATCATAACCGGGTTGATGTGTGCCATGATTCTAGCCTCCACTTATAATATCCAATGATTATAGAATTTCCTTACATAAGTAATACACTATTGGCCCTGTGGATGGGATGATGTAGGTATTCATGATCACGCTTCTGGAGCGCGTAACGAGGTATCTTCCTCCGGTCGGTGTTCCTTCGAGAAAATACCTCATATCCTTCCCTTATGACATATGCGCCCATATAGATGAACGTAGTGTATGGTCACGATTGGGTTTTCCGTTACTGTATGAGTTTAGTTGACAATGCCAAAAAGTGTTATATAGTATCGAATTTTTATATTGTTACTGAAATGATATCTACGGTTGTAAAGATCGAGATCTCTACGCAGGGGATGCTTGGAGATCGATTTATAGGAGGTATTTTTCGTGGCTGGTTGGGCTACGTGTTGAAATGCGATAGGAAACGTTCGTGTGCTGCATGTGATGAGAGTTCTAACTGTCCTTATTTTATGGTATTTAAAGAAAAGACCGGTGTACGCCCATATTCTACGTTGGCCTTTGTAGATAGGGACAGAGTATCTGGTTTCATACGTCTGTATGGGGATAAGAGGAGATTTGCACCGAAGATCCTGTCTGCTATAAAGATGAAGGAGAAAAAGACCCATTTTGGAGGTCTCAGATATACGATCGATTCCATCGAAGCGAAGAACCAGGATATTAAAACCGTTGAACTGGGCAGCAAGTTGAAAATTGTAACAACATCGCTGATGCATCTCACGCGCAACAAGATATTTGAGGTTATTCCCACGTTCAATACGATATTGCGTTCATCCGTCCGGTCGTATAACAGGATCGCTAAGTATCATGATGAGAAGAACTATCCATATCATGTGGACAATGAGATCATGAATGTCGATGCGGAGATTTTGGATTTTGACGTACATACAATTGACCATGTACACACAACCATGAATCATAAAAGACTGATCCTTTCCGGCATTGACGGTTGGATCACATATGATACCAGTGATATGCCTGAAGAGGTCGGTAAGATCCTGGGAATGGGAGAGGCATTACAGATAGGTAAGCATACCGCCTATGGGTTTGGTGGATTTATTGCATTAAGTCAGGAGGAGTAAGATTGAGTGGAAATATAGGGGTGGTAGATTGGTTTACGAAGAGTATCAGGGATGAAGTCATATATCCTGACCAGAGTGATCGTCAGCTCAAAGTGCTTATAGAGGATATAATTCGTGTTTTTGACAGTTCATCAACGAGATTGAGCAAGATCGCCAACGAGTTATATGACACACTGGAGCATAACGAGTTGCTGAACAGTATTGCTTCAGATTCAAGGTTTCCCATTTGTTCCCTTTTCCATCATCTGAAGAATACATCCGGAATAGCGGTATGCCTGCTGATCCAGAAAATTGATATTGATCCGGGATATGGTAGTAAAAACCTGGGAAAGTATGGGATATCCTTAAAATATGAGGAAAAGGATCTGGTATCGTTGATCAGGATCGCTGCCTTATTGCATGATATCGGGAAACCCCGTTCATTTACCCAGACTAAGAAATACCAACCATATCACTATCATACAACACAGAGCAGGGAGATAATTGAGCATATATTGTCCAACACAACGTCTCCTCTCGTGGAAAAGTTTGAACTGGATAAGATATTGCCACTCCTTGCATCCAGGCATCACTCACGAGATGCGACCACACCCCTTGAAAACCTGTTGAGTCAGGCAGATACGGTGGCATCTGCTGCAGATAGGGTGAACGAGATCAACAGTTTTCTGGATAACAATACACTCACCGTCAAGTGCAATGACCGAATATTCCCTCATGAGATCAACTTTGATGCCGGGGACATGAAATGCCAGGAAACACCACATACTGTGATACTCGGAAATGGAATTACAGAGATCAGGAATGTGGTACCGAAGGATGCCAATGCAAAATATGCTAGATTGTTCATTGACCATACATCACACGGAGGTCCTGTACATTATCTCGGAAACCCTGGGAAACTTCCCGGTAGTATCGGTATTCTGTCCATGGACATGATGGGCATACAGGGATTCATTGGTGAAGCCGACAAACTTAAGATGCTGCGTGGTGGCAGTGCTATTGTGGATGATGCATTAAAATGTGCAAAGGACATCATATCCAGAGAGGTTTGCAGTGAAGCTGTCCTGTTCTGTGGAGGTGGAAATCTCCTTTCATTCATACCGAACACGGATCATTACAGATCAATAATGAAAGAAATGATCAAGAAGAAGGTCCGCGAAGTGTCCAAGAACGGATTGCATGGAGCAGTTATAACATTCGAAGAAATGCTATCCGATGTCGCAGGTAAATTCGATAGAACACTGGAACATTCTCAGGATAAACTTGATATTGAGAAGAACATTACTCGAGAGCGGCCAACGATACCGAATACAAAGGATGTGTGTGGGTATTGTTTCAAGAGACCGAAACCGTACAGCTCTGATATGTGTTCTGCATGTAAAGTAAAAAATGATCGGGGAGAACGTGGTAAGTCCAATATATTTATCCAAGATACTCATGGTGCCCAGCGGCCGAGTGAACTGGCACATCTGGGTGATTCCATTGCTGCTCTGGTCATTGATGGAAATATGATGGGAAGGATGTTCCAGCAGACAACTACCCCTGCTGAGTATACCTACAAAAGCCAGATATTTGAATCAAGGTTCAATGGCATTCTCAAAAGAACGATCGATGATTTCTGTAATGAACCATCTAGCTTAGATCTGATACTACATCATCACAATGGTCAGGAATTCCTTGGGATCGATGTCCTCTATTCCGGTGGTGATGATGTCCTGATACTGATGAATGCCAAAGGGGCGCTCCAGTTCACAGAGCAATTGGTGAACAATGTCGCAGAGGAATTTACCTTTAAGAGTAAGTTCCATGATGGTACAGTGTTTAAGAACCCCGTCATCACAATCTCTGCAGGTATCGCAATTGCAAATAACAGGTTCCCTATATATTTCCTGCTCAATGCAGCACGTGAGATGGAATCAGATGCTAAGAAAGCCTTCAGGAATGATACAAAAACTGATGATTTTGATTTTATTAAATTACCAGAAGGAGCGATGTCGGTAACTGCTATAAGTTCTGCAATGCCGGGAAAGGACCATGTATCCTTTGTGATCAAACGTGATGCAGAGAGTAAACACGATCTCAAACAACTTAAGAAAATGATCAGCATTGCACTGGACAAAGAGAAGTCACGTGCGCTGGTGTCCGATCTGATCACCTGTCCACCATCCGAACGTGAACGACTGGATCTCATAAAATATATGTATTCATCAATACAGCGCAAGAGCAGCGATATCGGTCTTGATGAATGTGAATGGATGGCATAAGTCCTGCTGAATAAGAAACTGCTGACCGCATCTCGCATGATCATACCGCACCTATGGCATAATAGTGAGGAGGGGATGGTATGAACATCTGGAGAATTACCCTTGTAGCAACCAGCGATTTCCACACGGCAGGTGACTCAAAGGGTTCGACTGTGGACTATCTGAGGGATGCCGGTGATGTACCGTATATTCCAGGAACCCATGTTAAGGGTGTGATGCGCAGTGAAGCGGAACGTATCCTGCGCAGTGTGGAGGATGTTAAATGCTGGGTTACGGGTGATCCTGATCAGGAGAATGTGTCTGAAACGAACAAACGGAAGATCCTGACCTGTGAACAGATATCAGGTACCCGATGTGATGTATACAGTATATTTGGGTCCATCAATGACGGGGATGGATATATCGAGGGCAAGATCCGGGTGACCGATTTTAATGCAGTCAGAAAAGTAGTATCTGCGTCCAGGATGCACGTATCCATTGACAGGGATTACATGTCGAACAGGAGTGGAGGATTGTATCGTACACGAGTTGTGCCCCGTAACACCAGTTTCATGGGACATATTATCACACGTGATCTGACAGAGAATGAAGAAAAACTGCTATGGGCCAGTCTTCATTCGATGTGCCACTATGGACTCGGTGGAGAGAGATCACGTGGTCTTGGAAGTTTTGATATTGGATCAATGGAACGGATTGATCATGGTGAGTTCCTGCAAGGAGGTATAGGACAATGATCGAACTTACAGGCACACTCACAGCGGTGTCTCCCCTGCATATTGGTATGGGTAAAAAGAGCGGAACGTTTGTAAAGACCCTTGAGCACATACCTGGCAGAACGATACGTGGAATGGTCGGGTATTACCTGTACACGAACAAGCGCGAACTGTTTGATAAACTCAGGATCAATGAAGATATGGATATGAGTGATACTGGGGTATACTTCAAAGATGCTCTTCCAAGGTTTGATGACCATAATACGATTGCGTCTCCCATATCATTGAGATGGTGTAAGAAATGCGAGTATCTGATGGAATATAATGCAAAAGAATGTCATAATATGACTGATGGCAAAAAATGCTTGCATGAAGGAAAGAAGGTCACAGGTTTCATTACATTAAAATCAGTAAGTTCAGGCAAACTTGAAAAGGCGCGGGTAAATATGCAGATATCCACAAAATGCCCGATAACACGTGATGGTCATACGAGTCCGGGTTTAGATTATGAGAGTTCTCCCTATCATATAGAGGGTATCGTTCCAGGTACAAAATTCGGATTCAAATGCCTGGTTGAGGATGAATATGTGGATGATCTTAAAGAAGCACTGACCGAGGCAGGTGTGTTTGCGGGCCTTGGCGGTTATCGATCACGCGGATATGGTACTGTGGCATTTACGGATATGACGGAAACACCCGTGGACGATGTGATCCAGAAGAGAAGCAGTGAGATATCTGATATCCGGAATGTGATGATGGTCGCGAATTCTCCCATGATACTCAAGAATGATACCCTATCGGTCATTGGATTTGGGGATCGGTTCGAGGAATATGCAGCAAAGGTATCTACATCAGGAAACTTGAGTGTAACCTGCATAATTGAACAGGGGGAGAAGGAGGATCAGGTGAAACAGCGGCTTACAGAAGGAATTGCAAGAGGGTGGTCCATAAAGGACAGGAATAAAGTGTCTGAGATCATTCCATGTATTGGTCATGGGAGTTGTGTGATGATCAAGGGCGATCCAGAGGTCCTTGCAACCCTTGAGATGTACGGTGTCGGGGAGATGACCAACAGTGGATATGGTGATGTGTATTTCATGGAGGGTCAAATATGAATGATCTGATGCGAATGAATCAGTATTCATGGGAATTGGCAACCCTTGCAATATTGAAAAAAGGTAGGGATGTAGAGGCATATTCTACAGATCAGATCAGGAGGGTCATGTCAGCTGGGTCCTCTGATGATCTGACAGATATCCGCAAGATCATTAATAACTATTCGCCCGCATCACCACAGGGTAAAAAGAAATGGCAGGCACAGAAAGAGATCGGTGCTAAACACGAGGCGAACAAGGCATTTGGTGACAGATTACTTGAGATCATAGCAGGGTCTGATGTTGTGGATGTAAGTCGGTTTCTCCAATATACGTTATGGAATATTAAGATCATTGAAAAAAACAATGTTGATGTATTGTCACGAGAGCTTGACTGTGAAGGTGTAACTGATAAAGAAGTTCTGAATCAGCTAAAGCAGATATTGGAAGCTGACAAGGGTCCAAGGAAAAATTATGAAAGGGATAACAGGAGGAAATGATTATGGCTGTTGAGTTTGATAAAGACGAGTTGGGTAAGATCGTATTGGATTCCTATGATCTGATGTTGAGTATACCCTATCCAAATAAAAAAGGCGATAAGTATGAGATCCAGTCCAGAAGCAAGTTGAAGAACCTGCCTGAAGCATTGCGCGAATTTGAGGATCCTCGATCAGCAGTAGTACATTTCGTGAAGAGTGCCTCCTATTTCCTACCGCGTTCGGGCAATGATCTGAATGATTTTCTAAGTATGCTACTCACAAAAGTCCGGAAGATACAGGACGAAGAATCAGATCTGGAGAAGGTACGAGAAAAAATACGGTACCTTATTGGATACAGTAACTGGGGTATGGATGCGGTTTGCAATATCTTCAGTAAGGCTGGCAGAGATGATAAGATACGTGATAGATTACAGAACATGGTACGTGCAGAACTTCTGATCGTTGGTGAAGATGGGTCTGTCGATAGGATCGTCAGTGATATTATGCACTGGAAAGCAAAGGCTGACAGCAGGAGGTATTGAACATGTTCAGGGAACTTGAAAACCGGGCAATACTACATTACAGGATCGTTACTCGGTCAGACCTGCATATCGGTGGGCATACTACGATCGAACCTGCTGAGGTGGACAATTCGGTCATAAAGGATACAGACGGTTATCCCATCATTCCGGGAAGCAGCCTGAAAGGCGTGCTCAGGATCGAAATGGAGCGACTCCTCAGGAGCTTGGGTCTGAAGATATGTGATGTTAATGCAGGTGCATGCAATGAATGTGCGGTCTGCTATCTGTTTGGTGGAAAGGACCTTGCATCCTCCATACGTATCAGGGATGCAGTTGCTAATCACAAACGTACACTGATCAGGGATGGCGTGGCCATCGATCGTAAGGCTCGAAAAGCGCGAGACGGTGGAAAATATGACACAGAGGTTGTGCCAAAGGGTACGGAATTCACGGGTGTTGCGACGATAGAGAACACCACACTAAAAGAGGTATATGAGCAGGCTAAACTTGGCGGTCTCCTGAGTTTGATAGATTTCTTCAATGCCTGTTGTGGAACCATAGGCCACGCTTCTTCCCGTGGATTTGGAGAGGTTGACATTGAGATCGAGCGTATCCAGTTGATCACGGCACAGGATTATCTGGATGGCAGGTACGAGGGAGAGGAGTATCTGAAAGGTGGGGATGAGTATGACGAACTGAAAAGCAATGCTATTGCAGATTGGTCAGGGTTCATAAAGAGTGATGGACATGCTTGATTTTGATACTTTTGAGAATCGATGGGAGATCACGGCAAAGCTGACAATGGTCACTCCCCTTCGTATTGGGGGCGGGCAGAATGCAGGTGCTTATTCCATGTCACAGAGTCCGGTGCTACTGTCTTACGATGCCCAGACACAGACCGCTGAACCGTATATTCCCGGCAGCAGCCTTAAAGGTGTGTTGCGAAGTACGGTGGAGCGTATCGTGAGAACGATCGACGAGAATGAGTCATGTATTGCTGTGGGGAAGCGTGACAAGGTGCTATGTGGAGATTGTGTGTCCTGTTCCATCTTTGGTTCACAGAAAAAGGGTGCCAGTATCAGGGTTCAGGATGCTCATCTATCAACAGAGATAGGGTCCGGAGGAGTATTGGATGAACGGCCACATTGTGCAACGATCTATGACAAGAAGGGAGATGAATATGTCATGCGGATGCGAACACAGGGTAGGGGTGGCAGATCGTTTGAGGTTCCTAAGACTATCCTGCGTATGGAAGAGGTCGTGGCTGCCAATACATCATTTGATCTTAACATTAATCTCGACAATGCGGATGAACATGAAGTAGGACTTGTGTTACTTGCCCTGAACGAGTTCAATCATAAACGTTCCTGTCTGGGAGGCGGTACTTCCCGCGGGAATGGATTTGCGGATATGAACCATGTTCGAGTAACCAGAAAAAGGGTTGTTCCGGATGAAGATAGGTTGTTCAAAGTGGAATCGGAACAGATGGATCCTTATATGTTCTGTGATTCGGCGAGAGATTATCTAAGGGATATGGACAATGGACAGGATGTTACCCGGCGGGATTTCGATGTATATTACCGGGCATATTCATCAGAGCGTCAGGAAGGTCATCTTGTGATACAGTATGAGGTCGAGACCCTTAATGATTTCCAGATGCCCGGGGCGGATGGGGCTACTGTCACCAATTATGGTGTGCCAGTGATCCCTGGATCTACGATCAAGGGATTTCTGCGCCATAGCCTGATCGAGGCTGGCAGGGAAGCGAAGTTCATCGATGAAATGTTCGGATCGGTGAACGGTCAGGCTCAACACCGATCCCGCCTGCTGATATCAGATGCTTTTTCTGATACGGGATTTTCAGGGCATGACATGATCCCGGCGGGCACGATATTGACTATGTGGGCGGTGTTTGACAATGTTGATAAGGATGAGCTGGGAGCGATCAATGAGATACTGAAAAAACCATCCTGCAGGATTACGGGGAAGAAAACCGCAAATACGGACAAGAGAGGTCAGTCCTCCCGCAACACGGTTAGTTTCCGGGCGAAAGATCTGAGCAAGTTCGAAGTGTCCAAATACCTCAATGACCAAATATGAGGTATTGGATAGCATTTATTGGATCAAGTCCATTTGCAGTGATCAATACTATTTGGGCAGCGTGCAGGGAAGCTGGGTATGTTCCTGACCACGCTGTGTTCATGATCAATAGGGAACTTAACGAAGAATGGATAGATATTGTAAGACATTGGGTTCCCCGGATACTCGAAGAGTATGGGGTCGAAGATCCATTACTCTCAACACATATGGTCGAGGAAACCGGATTCCAGATGATCTGTGAGGAGTATCGGGCACATTTGTTTGATCTTAAGGCGAATGATGAAGTTGCAGTGGACATCACACCCGGTAGAAAGTATATGTCTGCTATTGCTATGGAAATGGGATTGTCCATGAATGCGGATCACGTGTATTACCTACATCTGACGGATAATCGATACCATAATATTCCATATCCTATTGTCCCATTGCATCGACACGAATTGATCGATATGAAGAAGGAGTTCTGTAAAGTAGGAACGAATAGGGCGGTGCTGGATGAATGATCGTACCAAAGGACTATTTTGTGGCGTTGCTCAATGAACTGTCCCGGAATTCGGATCAGGTTGTTGTGAAGTATCCTCCAATAGGCACGATCTTTACCATTAAGATGGATGAAACGTGTGCCTTGTATCCTATGCCAAAAGAGGAGTTCAAGCACCTGAGAAAGAACCTGCTTGATCCTTGGCATAATGATAAGTTCATTTCAGATGAGATCCCTACGGATATGGATCTGGTGACCTGTCTTTATGCATCTTCGATACTGCGGTCTGAAGAAGAATCATCTCTTAAGGATAAGTTGCAGGAAGGATGCCAGCGTAATTTGTTGAAAGGGGACAAGCCACTTTTCGTTGGTTATGATACCAATTCTCTACGGCATAGAAGTAATCGTGTAGTTGCGAACATTCTGTCAGAACTACCACGGGATTCTGCAGCGAACATGGGATTTTGCCTGAACGAGAGCGTTAAGACTGAATTGAGGTACAGGTGGAATCATAAATATAAAATGCCGGATGTAAACACACTCGGCAAGGTTCACCGGCAAGCCCGTACATTTTTAAATCAGCATCCGAAGGATGCACGTATGGCTCGTCTGGGTGCTGTGGAGTATAAGCATATCATGACACAACCAAATTGTGTGGAGATCAACGGCAGGGGATATGGTGATAACAAGATCGTCCGATCATTTGAGTCATTTCGGGATAAACGCAATGTGGACATCCTTTTGATCAGTGGGGACAATGATTTTACTGCAATGGCCCATGAGGAGAAAATGAATGCGTTGTATATGAAGCAGCCAACAAATTATAGTACGGAACTTGAGGCTTCATGGGAGCAGGTCGTTGAGTTGCTTTATTGTGTTGCAGTGGTTTTTGGTCATGTGTTTATTAATGACATCGATGTGTTTGGGATATGGACCGGCAAAGTGGAAGATGACTGGGATGGATACAGGGTATCCATTGATCCTTCTAACAGGGATCTGAAAGGAGATATGTTCAGGGATATCAGGATACTTGAGAAGGGTGTACATGATACGGTGTGATCAATGGGTTGGAGGGTCATGGATATTACAATTTCTTCTTTAGATGGGTGATCGTGAATGGTAAATGTTCTAAAAGAGATCAAAACGAGAGTGGATGCATCGGATCGTCAGTTCGTACTGGAGGCAGTGGAGCGGTTCGAAAAAACATCTGACAGGGATGAACTTCTAACTATATCCTCAGAGATGTTCTCCTATGAAAAAAAATATGTTTCTACTTATCAGGGTAATTGTGATGTTCTGATCAGTACGGTAGGGATGCGTGAAGCTCCGATCATCCTATCTCATCTTGCGATCAGGCCCAAAAGGAGTATATTGTTGCATACGGTTGGTTCAGAGGGTATTGCTGAGAAGGTCATGGAGGATTCGGATATAAAGGATATTGGGATCGAGTTCACGCCGGTGCAGATCGATGAAGTGGATGCTGCTTACAATTATAACTGACTTAAGGAAGAGGTGCTGCCAAGAATCGGTAATCGCCAGAATGTACGGACGGATCCGACGGGGGGCAGGAAGATCATGGGTACAGCTGTGGGTTCCTTTGCATTCCTTTTCAGGATACCAATGGTCTATCTGCATGCAGAGGAGAAAATGGGGATCAGCGTTCCATTTAGCGGGAAGATCAGAGATATTGAAAATCCATATGAGTATTATGGCGATATGGATATGCAGATATTGAAGAAGAACTTTGACAGTGGATTTTTCGATCCTGCACATGACGTCTGTGAACAATTGCAGAAGAATGTCAGGGATCTTGCACTGGGCAAGAAACTAGATATGCTTCAGGACCTGATAAAGATATATTGTGATTGGGATGGCTTTTTGCATAGCAGTTTTGCTCAGAATGCAAAGGGACGAAAAGAGGAGTCATATCTCGCACAGAGGCTTGAGGCGGTATATGAAGAATGTACCAGATATGGTATTATTCTTGTAAAGGAAGAAGAACTAAAACAGAATATTGAGTTCCTTAAAGAAATTGATAAGCACTGGAAATCGGGCTCCAATATTGTGGACCGATTTCGTCTAGTGGACCTTTTCCTAAACGCAGAACGTCGGGCAATCCAGGGTAAATATGATGATGCAACTGCTCGGTTATATCGTTGTATTGAGATGTGTGCTGTTCTTTTGATGGAAAAGGAAGGTATTTTCGATATTAAAAATCCTGATTATGAAGATTTTGCAGCAAAGCATAATATGGATAAAGATGACTTGTTTTCCAAGTTCAAAGATCTGTCTACTTTTGACAGTCCGAGAACTCCACCAGGTTTGAATGATATAATGTTAATGCTGCAGGTTGTTAATATTCCAGCTGCACATATGTATGCTCGAATGAACAGGACAGATGAGGAGGAGGAAAGTCTGCGGGATAAAAGGAATCGTTCCCTGCTTGCTCATGGTACAAGTCCGATTACAGCAGATGATTACAAAGTTCTTCTTTCAGGGACGAAGAAAATTATTGGTAGTACTCTGGGTAAAAAAGAATTCAAACAGCTTGCCAATCAGGCCAGTTTCCCCACTTTAATGATCTGATATGAGGTCTGCAACCCCGCAAACTCTCCATATCAGTGGTTATGGAAAGAAATTGAAAAAACGCAATAATCTACTGGTTGTGGAGTGGAATGTTGATGGTGAGAAGAAGTCGTTATCCTTCACACCGTCCACTCTTGAGCATGTGATCATTTCGGGCGAGCATTCGGTCAGTACCGGTGCTATGAGGCTTTTTTTCGAGGAAAACGTAAGTTTTTCATGTCTGGATAAGTCTGGTTATCCATTAGGTTTTCTTTTTCCCCACCGCAGATGCATGCATGTGGATGTGTGGGAAAAACAGCTTATGATGAATGAAGTGGATGCTCTGCGTATTGCAAAGACGATATGTATAGCTGCTGCAAAGAACAAGATGTCGTTGTTGAGGTCGCTGCAAAGGAGTAGGGATATCGATCTTGAAGTATTTATCAAGAATGTGAACGATGTAATAAAAAACATGCATGATGCTGATGATACATCCAGTTTAATGGGCTATGAAGGTAATTCGTCAAGGATATATTTCGATGCTTATCGGAAAATGATACCTGCGGAGTTTGGTTTCGAAAATCGGGTCAGACATCCTTCTCCAGACCCTGTGAACGTGATGCTCAACTATGGTTATGGTATCCTGTATTCAAAGGTCCGTATGGGTCTAATACAGGTGAATCTGAACCCCTATCGTGGAGTTCTGCATGCATCATACAGGGATCAGGAAGCTCTCGTCTATGATCTCATCGAGGAGTTCAGGCAGCCAGTTGTGGACAAGACCGTCCTGACGTTGATCGGCAGGAAACAGGTTTCTCCAGGATCATTTTCAATTGAAGGTGAGATGTGTATGATGGATGATCATTTTAAGAAGGAATTTGCAGATCATATACTCACACGTCTGGAGAGCAAGACGAAATATGATGATAGCACTGAATCGTTTCAGGTTATCATTGATCTTCAGGCAAGAAGACTCAGGGATGCTATCATGAATTGTGAGGATTATGCACCTTTTGTCTATAGAGGACGGTGAGCATTACCACATCGAAATACCTGATAGTTGCTTATGATATAGAGAAGAACCGAACAAGAACAAAGATCTCAGAACTTCTCCTGTATTATGGCCTGATACGAATACAATATAGTGTATTTGCCGGTGAGGTACAATCATCCAAGATGGACAAACTCTCATCTGCCTTATTTAGTATCTCAATTGCCGATGACGACAAAATAATCATGTTCCCAATCTGTGAGAACTGCCGTAACAATATCAATACGACAGATGAGTTACCCAAAAAGCTAAAGCACCTATCCATATAATCCTTCCACAACTTCCTAAATTACCATACCTTTTTAAGGGGTATTGCTAAAGGGGGGTCTGTCACTTATTTGTAGCACATAAACAATCTATTATACACAGGCATGTACAATTCACTCATACAAACATTCACTAATATATATCAATGATGGCGCAGTATGATGGTTCACAAATTGCATTAATCTTCAAATCACTCCGTCTTTTGATGGCGGTTTACCAGATCTTTATAATGGGTTTTAGCAAAAATAGGTCTGCACAAACACCCCTAAAATCGGAGCATTCTCAAACGCTCAAAACTGATTTAAAGGATAAAATATATAGTGTTGAATGTAGAACCCGCGAAAATAGGGTATGGTAACAGTTTTGTTCTGGCTTCCTCCACAAATCCAGATTCGTTGAATGTAGAACCCGCGAAAATAGGGTATGGTAACTGTGTGTTTTCACGCGATCCAGTAACCCATCTGGCAGTTGAATGTAGAACCCGCGAAAATAGGGTATGGTAACAGCTTGAATAAATATAAACCATAGAAAAACATTAGTTGAATGTAGAACCCGCGAAAATAGGGTATGGTAACGCTCCTGCGAACACCTGAGACGCATGGGGGGTTAGTTGAATGTAGAACCCGCGAAAATAGGGTATGGTAACCCATTATTCCACCCGCCTGAATTTGTCGCCAATTTTTGTTGAATGTAGAACCCGCGAAAATAGGGTATGGTAACCTGAGTTCCACGCAAAAGTAGATGCAGGAAAAATGTCAGCAAACTATGCTACATTGAACGATCATCATGAGGCATGGAGTCGGGTCGTAAAGGATATACCATATCTGCGATATATTAGAACTGAGGTGAAGTGATATGGGTGCAATCGCCAAAAAATTAACCGGTGATGAAAAGGAATATGTGCTTGATGGGGAAGAATGGCTCCGTTCAACGATGTATAACCTTACGTGTATGAGATGCAAGCATTATCATCCATATACGGATCCTGAAACCGTCAATACCTGCAACGCATACCCAGACGGGATACCCCTCGAAATTTTAGAAGATAAAGTGGATCACCACAAACCATACAAAGGAGATCACGGCATCCAGTTCGAACCTCGCGATGTTTGAACCTAAGGACGAGTGATTTCTTTTCTTATTATATTGTGGCTTTGTGTATTAAGTATGACTTGTGTAAAAAGTCGTAATTTTGTGTAGAAAGTCAAAGCAAAAAAACCAATACGTTGAATGTAGAACCCGCGAAAATAGGGTATGGCAACTTTGAAAAAGAGATTAAAGATCTCTAAAAGTCCGTCTGTCTTAGATAGTACAAGAAGTATGTATAGAACAAAAAAGGACAGCGGCCGCAAATTTAAGGACCACTCATAATCAAAATAATAGAAGTAATGAATACGTTGTATATTTTTTTGCACGAGGCATATTCCAGTCCGCTTGAGCGCTAGCGAGACGGACCGCGCCCTCCCGAGGCGCGACTCGGGGGCCTGGGACTCGGGCACTTTGGCGCTACATACAAATACCATTGGATAGAACCTATTCATCAGGTGAGAAGCATTGGATAGCACGATCAAAGGACGAGTGTGGATCTTTGGTGACGACGTTGACACGGATGTGATCATACCCGGAAAATATCTGAGGACAACGGACATGCAGGTCTTTGCCGATCATGCCATGGAAGGTATCGATCCGGATTTTTCTACAAATGTGCAAAAGGGTGACATCATCGTTGCAGGCAACAACTTCGGCTGTGGTTCCTCCCGCGAGCAGGCGCCCTTGGCGCTTAAATATGCAGGTGTAGCCTGTGTGGTGGCAAGGACCTTTGCACGCATATTCTTCCGCAATGCCATCAATGTGGGTCTGCCCCTGATGGAGGCAGATGTGTTGTGCAAGGAAGGGGACATGATCGACGTGGACCTTGCTAACGGGAAGGTCGAGGTGAATGGTTCCACTGTTGAAGGAAATCGGCTACCCGATTTCTTGCTGGAGATCCTCACAGATGGGGGGCTTGTTGAGCACCGCAAGGTCCAGCAGAAGCAAAAGAGATAACAATAACTGATACTGCCACGAATATGCTATTCCCTGATAAATACAAATATGTCGGTGTCACCGACATACATCCCGACGATGCCGAAGATGACGCCATCTACTTCCTGAGTGAATATATGGTCGTTGAACGGTCTCTGGACGAAGGCATCGAATATTCGATTTTCCATGTCGAGAAAGAGGGCACAGGTTTCCTGCAACGGGTACGTTCCCTGCAGTGCACCGCATCCGGCCCAGAGGTGGTCAAATACGGCGAACAGCTGAACATCACGGATCGTGCCCTGCTGATCGAGACTGCGAGCAGATTGTGCAAGGACGGTGTGAATACAGTAATTTTCACAGGGGTCGACCACCATGTGACCTTTGTCCACAACCCCGACCCATCCAGTATCCTTGAGATCGAGATAGTTGACGTTGCCCCCCCACATCCATCCTGGTTAGTACATGTGGTCAGGCAGCTTGAGACAAGTGGTATCTTTGGTGAGTTCGGCGTGCGCTTCAGGGAAAATGTAACAGACCTCTCCCAATTCGAAGGAGATAGGACAGTGTTCCCATGTTCCTGTTCCGGGTTGAAAGGAAAATGTCTGGACAGCGATGTTATCACAGAGCATGGCTCGCTGGTGGTCGGATGTGAGATATCAAAGGCACTGTTCGAATCTCGGTTCCCGGAGCTTGAGTACGAACTGGTCAATATCTGCCCTCTGCATTCCGATATAATCAGACCCACAGCCTCCTTCATCACCCGATGCTGCCGCGCGGAACGCTCTGGTCCGATCACCCTTAATGGGATCGAAGGTGCTGTGGTACACTGGGGAGCATCGGAGTTCGATGTCGCAGAGGCGATCCGCGACCTTATTTTTAGGATCCGAAAGAAGGACTCAGGTGGGAGATCATGAAACTGGCAATTGTTGAAGGCGACGGTATAGGCAAAGAAGTGATCCCTGTAGCAGTGGACGTGCTGGATGCCCTGTCCCTGTCCATAGAGAAGGTCCCCCTTGAACTCGGATACGGAAAGTGGGAGCGAACGGGGAGTGCGATCACAGATGAGGATCTCAGTATATTGAAAGAATGCGATTGCATCCTTTTTGGAGCAATCACCACGCCTCCTGATCCGAATTACAAAAGTGTCCTGCTCACCATCCGCAAGGAGCTCGATCTGTATGCGAACATACGTCCGGTACGGCCTATCCCAGGCATAACCGGCGTGACCGGCCGTAGTGACTTCGATATCATGATCGTCAGGGAAAATACCGAAGGAATGTATTCGGGGATCGAAGAGGTTCACCACGATGTTGCATACACCCGGCGTGTCATCACCCGCAAAGGTTCTGAGCGCATCGCGCGAGCCGCATGCGAGCTTGCAGAGACGCGTAACAGACACCTGACAATAGTGCACAAGTCCAACGTATTAAAGTCCGATACGCTATTCCTGGACGCATGCAGGGATGTGGCTGCCTCCTATGACATAACCTATAATGACATGCTGGTGGATGCCATGGCATACAGCCTCATTTCCTCTCCACAGCAATATGATGTGGTGGTCACGACGAACCTGTTTGGGGATATCCTCAGTGACATGGCTGCAGCACTGGTGGGTGGTCTGGGAATTGTGCCCAGTGCCAACATCGGTGATAACAGGGCCTTCTTCGAGCCAGTACATGGCAGTGCTCCGGACATTGCAGGACAGGGCATCGCAAACCCCCTCGCTACTATCCTGAGCGTGAAGATGATGCTGGAATGGTTGGGGGATCATCAGGATGCGGCTCTTATAGAGGAAAGCATGTGCTACGCAATCTCCCAGAACATCATAACACCTGATCTCGGGGGTTTGGCAAATACCCGACAGGTGGGGGATGCATTAGTGGATTGCATCATGCACACGAACTGATCATCTCAGTTTTCATCCGCAAATCCCTTTCCAATATCAGTACATGTCAACCGATGCCAAGTAGGGATGAGACACCTACCTTCGTAACCACGGCACTGATCCCGCCGATCCACGCCATGACCACAAAATCAGTAGCCGCACCGAACATATGTCCGCCGTCCACAACACGGATCAGCATTGCGGATAGCAGTGAGTGTGCGATCATTATGAATACGACCATTAGTCCCATCGTTTCAGTGCTTCCGATATCTACATAGACCACCATGCCTATGGACATCCCGGACGACATATCCATCGTTGAGAACATACTCTGCATAAGTTCAACAACTCCTACAGAGATGTAAAGGGTAAATGCTATGCCTCCTGTGAGACCATACAACACTCCGACCATACTCGATGCAGATTGGTATCTCTTCTTGCGTAGAGCTGTGATACGGTAAAAGTTATTTGCAATGATGTCCCCGATGATCTCAGGTTTACCTCCAAGGTTCGTTGATTCCACGAACATCACACTGAATCGCTGTATCAGGTTGCTTCCAGTATTTGCAGCAAAGTGGTTCCATGACTTGAATTTGTCTATACGAGTGTTCAGTTGTTTGTAAAGATTGTTCACATCATTCGTGAGTGGTCCAAAATCATGTGCTCTCAGTGCTTTCAAGGCCTCATCGATCACGCCTCCCCGAGCACCGGCTGAACTGCCAAGGGACCTTATGAATGCTGGATAATTTTCATCACGTCGGCGAATCCCCTTCTCTATCGTTTTGGCCACATGACCTGTGTATGCAAGAGGGGTGAGAGCGATCGCTATTGCAATGGGTGGCGTGATAGCTCCATAAAGGTACACGATGATGCCAAGTATGGCACACCCTGCCAGGGATATTGGCACAGAGCGGTACAGTTTGACCTTTGCCGGAGTGATTATGTTTGTCTGCTGCCATATGGGGTCCTTCGGAGCTTTCCCCTTTGCCAGAACAAGGATCATAATATCCACAACTACAAAGACCACGATCACAATGGCCATGAGGAGTATGGCATCCATGCCGGTGATCACAGGCATTATGACGGCGAACGATGCCATGAAGATCAGGGACATGATCAGGGAAGTAAACAGTTCTTTGATCATCTCAATACCATACAGGGCACTATTGTACATGGACTCGTACTCGTTCATAACAACGTTCTGTTCCGCTTTCAGAAAATCCTTAATCTCTTCTCCCGATTGCAGCGCATGAGCAAATCGATCAAGAAAGTCCTCAAATATTATTGAAGGGGTCCGTTTGGAAATGAATCTACTGGCTTCTGCAAGGCTCATGTTCCATACCATGACAAGATCGTAGATCTTGCGCGTATCTTCAGCAAGATTGAGGTAATCCTTGTTCTCTGATACGATGCGGATGATATCCAGACGCGGTGTATCTGCTGTGGATATTGCACCCATCTGGGTGATGTAATAGTGCATGTTGTTGTCGATATTCGCCGCCTTGCTTGCAAGAATGGTCAAAGGATAGTAGGCTGCAAAAACAATGCAGATTATGGGTACCAGTGCGGGTATTAATCTTGTTCTATCCACAAAAAGTGTGGGTAGCAGTGTATAAAGGACCACCGCGAAAATGAAACCAAAAGCAATGATCGGTATGGCGAACTTCCTGGCATAGTCCCGAGGCTCCATCCCAATACTTTTGAAGGCCATCTGGTAGCTCATTTCTCACTCCTCATACTGCGAAGGGCAGTCCTTCTACGCCATACTTGTAGAAGTTGGTGATCACTTCCAGCACATCATAATAATCTTTAATATCACGATCGATCATTTCCTGCAGGATCCTTGCACGCAGGAACAGGTCCTCATATATTTTACGCTTGTTTTCGTACCCGAGTTTGGTAGCAATCCTATCCTCAAGGATGAAACTGTTATTCAGACCTCTGAATTTGTGTGTATCGGTTTCCGGATCCCATTGGAATACGGCTCGTGTGACCACTCCCCCTGCTTCTTCGTAATATCCTTCGATCTCGTCGATGGAAAGGCACCGTCTCAGGAACGCTCCTTTCCGATAGACAGCTGACAGGATCATCGCTATGTTGAGGTTATCAATAAATGTCACCGGCACGTTGATGGGGTCACCTGTTAGTCGCTGGATCATCTTTGTAACTGCAGACGCGTGGAAGGTAGCCATGACTGGATGACCTGTTTGCATACCTTGGAAAGCTACTGATCCCTCTGCCCCCCGGATCTCACCAACGATGATATAGTTTGGTCTGGAACGCAGAGCTGCCTTTAGCAATGCAAAGGTATCGACCCTGGATTCGACGGGCCCATCCTCACGCGTGATCAATTGTTGCCATACGGGCTGGGACGGTTGCACTTCTGCGGTATCCTCTGCAGTATATATCTTTGATTTAGGATTTACAAAGGGCAGGCAGGCATTCAGCATGGTCGTCTTACCGCTGGCAGTCTCTCCACTGAAGAACACACTCATACCGTTCTCAAGACATATCCACATGTATGCCGCCATCTCAGGACTGAGTGCCCCCCAGTTGATCAGCTCGATGATGCTGACAGGCACCTCACTGAACTTACGCATTGTGAAACTACTTCCACGTTTACTCACGTCAAGACTGTAGATGATATTGATACGTGATCCATCCGGAAGTGCTCCATCAGCAATGGGTTTAGCATCGCTCACCGGTCTACCTATCCTCTCGCTCATGCTCCGGAGCCATTGGTCCAGGCCGGCTTCATCCCCAAAAGTCAGGTCCGTCTGTGTCATACCCAGTTTTTTGTGAACGATGTACACGTTATTCACGCCAATACTGTGTATATCTTCAAGATAGGGGTCACGGACGATGGGCTCTATTGGTCCGGAACCTATGACATTCCTCTCAATATGGTACTGGATGTTGTTGTATTCTTGTTGGGTTACAGGGATGCTTCTTTGTTTTGGGATCAGTTTTTCGATAATACTGGTCTTTTCACCTTCGTCTGGGATGTCTCCTCCGGCACCGATATCCACTACCTCATTAAGGAGCTTCGATATTAATTCCTTGAGCTCAGCTTCGGAATTTGGAACCTCTTCATTCGCAGACCTCTCAAGAATGTTGTTCATTATGGCAGTATATTTTCTCTGTTCAGGGGGGGATAGTGGTGGTTCGATGGTATAATATTTTGCCTCTCCCATCTCATGGGTCCCATATAGATGTACAAATACAGGATCGCCCACAGCCAGGATCAGATTCACGTTCTCTCCATCGAGATCTTTCGGCAGGTTGATCACAAACTCAGGTTCGTCCCCCGTCTTCTGAACGAATTCATTAACATACACTCCCAGATGAGGGTTTCTTTGTATTGCTTGTTGAAATTGAGGATCCATTCATATACCCTCCGTTTGATCTTATCCAACTGATGCGATCTCAACGACCAGCCCGACCTTAGGCTCGATCCGAAATCCGATCATCTGTCCTACAGGCCCCTTTGCTCCTGTGAACTTGTTCACTATTATCGTCCGTTTGACCTCTGCCCCCAGTGGTTTTGCTTTAAGTGTCATAAATATGTCGCACGATGATCGAAACATGGACGCAAGGTCCTCATTGAGCTGATCTGTTTCAATGGTAAGTATAATGACCTTCCCCATGCCATTGAGCTTCTTGAAGAAAGATATAAGATCAAGGCTTTTCTCTGTATTGGCACTGTATTTTATAAGCGAGGATATTGTGTCGATAATAATAACATCCTTTTCAAAT
>CAYRGB010000003.1:0-20831 GCA_964423715.1 uncultured Methanosarcinales archaeon
AGGCTCAGAACCCTAACAAGCTTAAAAAAAAGCTTTAATCAGAGGGAATGGGAGGAGGTACAAAATATCGTCAAAGGGTCAATATCTCATGAGTCCAAATATGACAATTCTCATGAAATCGAACTTGACAGGATTAGACGAAAGATTCTTCTTGGAATAAATGAGGATATATTCGATGATTGAAACAGGAGGATTGTCTAATTATCCGTGGTCTACAAGGTATAGTAGTGCTACAAATGATTTGATCAAGGATTTTTTTGTTCCCGCTCTGAGCAGATCGAGGTATTATTATAGGATTGCAGGTTTTTTTTCTTCAACGGCCATTGCAGCAGCTGCAAGAGGAATAAGTGCTTTTGTTGAAAATGGAGAAAAAATGTATCTGGTCATAGGAAGCCAACTTTCCCAAGAAGACGTTGATGCAATAAACGCCGGGATTAAGAACATCGATGGTGTATTACATGAAAAATGGGATGATTGTAAAAAAGATTTTGAAAACGATGTTGTAAAAAAAAGGTTTGAGCTTTTAGCGTGGCTGATTGCAAATGGCAAACTGGAGATAAAAATTGGGATAAATAAAGCTAAAAATGGGAAATATCTTCCCTTTGAAGATTCATTGTTCCATGAGAAAGTTCTAATTTTCGAAGATTACGATGGTAACGTTATTCAAATCGATGGTTCTATAAATGAAACGTGGAAAGCTTGGAAAAAAAATAGAGAATCTTTTTGTGTCCATAGAAATTGGGAAGAAGGTCATCAGGAGTTCATAAGATCAGCAATGACGGAGTTCAAAACTATTTGGGCAAATCATGACAATATAAGTGAAGTAATGGATCTTCCGACTGCTCTAAAGAATGATCTTATATCCATAAGACCAAAAAACATTCCTAATCCACATGATGAAATTGATTTTGTTTCCAAAGGATCAAGTACCACATATAGAAACGAATCAGGATATGGTGGCAGTTGCTTTTATGAAGATCCAGATACGAACGATCAACCCATAATAAAATCTTTGCGGAACTATCAAGAAGAAGCTATTCAAGCATGGGTCGAAAACGAGTATATTGGAATATTGGAGATGGCAACGGGCACCGGTAAAACATTTACTGCTTTGATGGCAATAAAAGAACTTGAATTAAGATCGAAGTTCTTACTTATTGGTGTACCTCAAAGGGAACTAGCGGATCAGTGGGAGGAAGAGTGCAAGTTTGTTTTTGATGATGTAAAAAAGAGAATAATAATCTGTTATTCTAATACTGGATGGAAAGCGAATATTGATAGAGAGATTCGGCAATCTAAAAAAGAAGGTGCTCTTTGTATAATAATCGTTGTATTTGGCACTATGAGAAGCAATATATTTGTAAATAAGATTGAGAAATTGTTGGATAATATCTATCTCATCATTGACGAAGTTCATGAGATCGGTTCTTCTGAAAATCGGAAGATACTTCAAAAACTGGCCAATGTTAAATATCGATTAGGTCTTAGTGCTACTCCAGAAAGGGTATGGGATGAGGAAGGTAACAGTGCGATACAGGAATACTTTGGAAAGGAACCAATATTCATTTGGGACATGGAACACGCGATAAGTCCCCCCGATGAATACGAACCTTGTTTATGCCAATACAAATATCATCTTCACGATTGTTCTTTGACAGGAGAAGAATTAGATCGGTATGAAGAACTGTCTGATAAGATAAAGAAGCAAATTGCGATAAAGACGAATGGTGGCCATATAGATATTCAAAACGTTGAAACGGGAACTTACTTACAGATATTGTTGAACCAGCGAGCAGACATAATAAAAGAATGCAAAGATAAATTTAGGATTCTTAAAGAGATACTTGCAGAAGAGGCTGATTCTCTTAACAAATGTCTTGTATATTGTAATGACAAGGAACATATGAACGAAGTTGCAAGCATAATCGAAAGAGCGGGGTTTAAATGTCGTAAATTTTACGGAGACCTCTATTCTAAAAATAAAGAGTATGTGTTTGATTCGTTCAAGAACGGGGATCTACAATTCCTTGTTGCAATAAAGTGTCTTGATCAGGGAATCGATATCCCCGTTTGCGATTCTGCGATAATTCTTACGAGTTCGCGTAACCCTCGTGAATACATTCAAAGAAGAGGCAGGATTCTCAGATTGCATGAGAATAAAGAATTTGCAATTGTACATGATATGTTCGTGTTTCCTCGCTCGTTCGATGAGCTGATGTCTGGTAAAAGCAAACTATCGGATTATGAGATTAAACTTATAAAGAATCAGCTTCAAAGAATATCTATATTCATGGATAATGCTATTAATGGGGCTGAAAATTTGATTAAAAAGCTTGAATGTGGGGATATTATTATAAACTCTATGGAGTGAATGTTCAATGGATGATGACATTAAAGATATTATTGATCGTGTGTTCACAGTCCAAGATGCAACTGTGGTAGAACAGATGCTGGATGTGATAAATAGGAACATTTCAGACGCGCACAAACTAAAAGTGATTAATGAGATCGACCAAATACTTCAGGATGTGAAAGAATAATCGATTTCAAGTTAATTAGAATAACTTTATTCAACTTTGCCTGTTATTATGGTAAGAACACATTGGATTTTAAGACTGAAACAGATAAGAATATATTTTTGTTCAATGTTCCAAACGGTTCTGGGAAGACAACTCTATTTCATGCGATCAAGTGGGGTTTTTATGGCGAATCAATAGAGTACTTCAAGGATTCTGACAAGATAAATATTAAAGAATTTCTCAATGACAGATTGGATTCATCTAAAGATATGTATTTTGTGGAGATAACATTCGAATACGGAAACGAGACTTATACACTTAAAAGGAAATATCAACCAAGTGTAAAAAAAGCATCTGAACTTTCCTTATCAAAAGGGCAGGAAGATATTCTTGATATCGATGAAGCTCAAGAGATGCTAGAACATATAATCCCACAAAATTTTGCTGATTTCTTCATGTTCGATGGCGAACAACTCAGTCGATTTATGACTGCACAAAAGAACATGGAGCAGAACTATAAGGACAGTATACTACAGTTATTAGGTCTGAAACAGATACAAATATTAAAAGAAGATCTATCAAAACTTGAAGCGAGATATGATAAAGAGATTACTCAGCAAACTTCAACTAGCAAAGAAGTAGAAACAATGAGAACAGTAATAAGGGCTATCATTAAAAACATAAAAAATGAAGAAACAAAAATAGATAATAGCAATAAATCCATCGAACAGAACGATGGCTATATAGAGAAACTCGAGGAACAACGAACTCTCTATGCAAACTTACCGAAGGTCATGGAAGACCTAGATAAAATTAATAGGGCCATACGTAAGCAAGATAAAAGAAGTTCTGGGATAGAAAGTAAATTATCGTCAAACTCCGCAAGTTTCTTCATAACATTCATCGAAAGAGATTTAGAAAGGTACATCGATGAGAACACTGACAGGATTCGCGATCTTCAAGAAGTTTGTGGATTAAGTGATATGCAGGCAGATACACAGTTCGCGAAAGAAGATATACTAAAGAAAAGTATACCAATATGTGAAGTCTGCGGTCATGAATTGAGTGATTCTGAAATATCAGAGTTGGAAAAAGAGCAAGAAAAAATAAAAAACAATTTAAAGTTGTTTAAAGATAACAAAAAAGAACGTGATGATCTTAAAGATGAGAACCAGCAATTCATGGGCTCTTTAAGCTTATTGGATGGATGCAATTTTGAATTGGAAATGGATAATTTAGATGAGGTAAAAAACAAAATTAGTAATCTGGAAAATGAGAAAAAGGAATTGGATAAGGAAAGTCAAAGAGAAGAATATGGCGATTTGGCTAAAATCAACAGAGAAATAAGCTCATTACAAACACAAAACACAAAAAATGAGGATAAAATAAAGTTAGCTACAAATAAAATTAAATCATTTAAAAAAGAGAAAGAGGATATTACAAGAGATATAAAAAGACTTGGTCATGATGACACTAATACATTTAGAATAAGTAAAAATATGGATTATATCTCACGATTGATTAGACTGCTAGATGAGGCATTAAAAATAGGGACGGAATCAAAGAGAGATCAAATCCTAAGGAAATCGAATGAACTTTTCAATGAGATTACCAATAAACCTGATGAATATAGGGGAATCGATTTCAAAAATGAAGAGAGCTATGCTTTCACCATCAAAACAAAGGACAACAATCCTGTAAAAAATCCATCAAAAGGTGAAAAACAAGTACTTGCAATGAGCTTCTTGCTCGGATTGAACCAATATACTGGGAGGAACAATGTGATATTGATGGACACTCCCGTTGCGAGTTTGGATGATGTCCATAGTGCAGGTATTGGGAGGGCCTTGGCAAACCTTAATAACCAAGTAATCTTTTTAGCTCAACCACAAGAACTTGCTGGTGATATTTACAAATACATGAAAGCATCAGTGGCAAAAGAGTTCACCATTGAAAGGAAAGATTATAGGTCCAGTTTCAAAGAGGTGTGGACATGAATAACTTAGATTTTTTTGTAGACGCAGGGAACATAAAGTTTCGTTCGACATACAGAGATTCCATGTACCATGTTATCCGCGAGAAGGACCATTATGGACTATTTACTAAAAACATTGGGATAACTGCATTATTTAATACTGCATTCAGTATAGGTTACCATTTCGATAAGCAAACACCTATTATTGATAGGCCAAATTTAGTAAATCATGTGAATTTGGTAAGTATTGATAGGGGTGTAAAAGAACTAATGGTTCAGTTAGTTCTCAAACGAAAGCCAGATATAGATAATCCTAAAGATTTATGGGCAGAAGTTGGGATGTATGCAGAATATGGAATACAAGTAATGTTCAATTCTTTTAAAGACAGCGGTGATAAGTTGGTGATTAGTTCTATATTGGAAACAGATTGATTGTTTTATGATCTCATAGTTAGTTCAGTTACATTCATCATCGAGTACAACGTTGCTACAATTCTAATTGGAATTACCTTATAGGGGATATCACAAGGGCTGAACTTTATTATCCGCCCGTCATTTTCGTTTCTCATGTTGGACAATGATATGTCTTCATATTCGTCCATTGGAAAGAACCGATCTACAATAATTTTGACATTTTCTAGGGCATCTCTTGGTGTGAAGAGATTTTTATTTGGTTTTACCAAGCGATGTTGTGATTGAAATATCTCTGCACATGGAATCTTCTTATCAAATATCTCTTCATTAGCCCTGGAAAAAGCGTCTATTTTTCCCTTATCTTCTAACTGATATAACATAGTCAACATGTCAATTTTAGATGGTCTTCCTTTTTTCATGTTATTTTTGCCGGTTGCATGATGTATGCTAGCAGACCAACGTATCGGATTGTCTGTATGCCTAGGTTTATTGTTATCCAATTCCACTCTGAAGTTCTTGAATTTCATGTCCGGTACGATCTCAGTGAAATTGGCTCTTTTATGTTTGTTCCTTGGTGTTTTACAGGCATCCCGTCCAGTTAGGTCGAACTTCAATCTACTTTTATCTGAATTGGGATCAAAGTCTTGTTTGAATCCGACCTTTTCTTTTTTTAGTATCTCTTTCGCAAAAGCATATGCGAGTTTAGGACAGACTGCGTTACCAACAAGTTTGTACTTCAGGCCTTCACTCTTCCCTTGGAACTGATATGTTATTGGAAATGACATGAGGGTTGCGATCTCTCGTATAGTTGGGGAACGATAAGACCCGGGATAACTTCCTTCAAATATCATTGCTTCTCTCGATGAGGTTGTTCTCATTGCCATAACTGTCCTGCTAGGCAAGTTCGTGTTTTCTGGGAAGGCCATCTTCCCATAATATCTTGCTTGTTGTTTTCGATCCCGGGCCTGTAACCAATTGTACTCATGGATAGAGGTATTATAAAAATGATCGGTCAGGTCTTCTTTATTTATGGAAAATCCATAGTTGGGGTCGGTGATAACTTCGTTATTGAATGCATCGATCACAGTTTTTAATTTAATCCATTCGTCTTTTTTGTGCGTGGGGTCTGGTGGGTTATAATCGCCAACAATGAGACGTTTTCTCCGTTGAGAAATACCATAATTTGCGGCATTATATATGTTGCTGTCAGAAATGTCGATCTTTAAAGCAAGATCGGTCTCTTTTTTCTGGATGCCAAGAGATCCTAGGATATCATTTGTTAGTTCTAACTCTTGGAACGTGTATTTTTCTTGAAGTTCTTTCCTAGTGTTTGGGACATTTTCTAACAACCAATATTTTAGAGTTGAACCCGGTTTATATTTCTTAATTGAGATTATTTGAAGGTATTTTTTGATGAGCCGAATTCCATGCGTTTTATCTGCTTTTCCAGCGCGGTTCGAGGAAGAAAAAGATACGCAAGGAGGGGATCCTATGATCACATCGACATCAGGGATGATATTATCAATATCAGTTATATTTAGATTGAGTATATCTCCATCGTAGTTTTCATAGCAATCAAGGCCAGGGTGTTTACAGTTCGGATGATTCAGTTTGTGTGCTTCTCTTGCAGGTCTCCAATAGTCTAGAGCAAAAACTACCTTATATCCTGCTTGTTTAAATCCTTCTGAGAAGCCACCGGCCCCGCAAAAAAAATCAGCGACTGTTAGTTCATTTTTCATGAACGACCCCTATATATGTATTGTAATATGCTCAAAAATCTTTTAAATCACATTTAATACCCTCTATATTTAAAGATGTTACGTTGAAGATCCGCCCAACCTACTCCGATGTGTACACCAGCATTCTTGTATTACCAGTAACGAGCCCACTAGATGGTACGGCGTGTACCACAGAAGCCGATGGGTTCAGTGTGGTATTGATACCGGAATATCCCCCGAGCGTGGGGAAACGATGTTTGGTCCATACCCCCATCCCAGCAAAACCACTGCCCTAATACACATCCCACAACAATGTAAACACCTACGGAGTGAATCATCATGAACGTTTCAATAATGGGTTCGGGTTACGTGGGCACGGTCTCAGCGGCATGTTTTACGGAGCTGGGGCACGAGGTCATCTGCATCGATAAGGAGAAGATCAGGTAGATCAATCCCGAAAGCCTTCGCCTTCATACCTGATGACAAGCATGTTGATCACAAAAGTTCAATAAGATCTTCGGTTGTTATCTCTGCATCTCTCAATAATTTCCTCAGTAGCCCCTTCCCCAGAACGTTGTGATTTGGGATCGTAAGTGGTTTTTTAGATCTATCCGATACATGTTTCATTTGAATATGGCTACCGCTCTGTCGTACTTTTACATACCCAAGTTTCCCAAAAACCCTCACAGCATCCTTGCCAGATATAACTGGCAGTTTCATACATCTACCGCCACCGTGTGGAAACTGAACTCCTGGATCCTTGCGATCTCGGCAATTGTATCTTCATCTTCCTCCTCAAGGCACATTTTTATTACTTCATGGATGTTACTGAGGGCTTCATCAAGGTTCTCTCCCTGGGTGTAGCAGCCTCTTAAAAGGGGACATTCAACTACATAATAACCGTCCTCGTCCTTTTCCACGATAACCGGAAGATGCATTTTGGGATGTAATTTCATTTCGATCATATTATAGACGGAACATATCGATTTAAAGATGTTGGATTGAATCCCCCGGTCCGTATCTCACCACCCCCCTGCAAAAACCATCATCCTAATATACATCCCACAACAATGTAAACACCTACGGAGTGAATCATCATGAAAGTTTCAATAATAGGTTCGGGTTACGTGGGCACGGTCACAGCTGCCTGTTTTGCGGAGCTGGGGCACGAGGTCATCTGCATCGACATCGATGAGGAAAAGGTGCGTCAGATCAATGACGGGTACCCTCCGATCTGGGAGGATGGGTTGGAGGGCCTGCTGAGCAAGCATTCGCAGAAGAACCTTGTCGCCATGTCGGACTATGATTATGCGATCGCGAACACGGACGTTTCGTTCATCTGTGTGGGCACGCCCTCGGATGAGGACGGGAATATCGATCTCTCCATTGTGGGTGGGGCAAGCAAGAGCCTGGGGGAGGCCATCGGGAAGAAGGACGGGTACCACATCGTTGTGGTGAAGAGCACGGTGGTTCCCGGGACCACGGAGTCCGTGGTGCTGCCCCTCATCGAGGAGCATTCGGGCAAGCATGCAGGTGTGGACTTTGGTGTCGCCATGAACCCGGAGTTTTTGCGTGAGGGCAAGGCTGTGTATGATTTCATGCATCCCGACAAGATCGTGGTGGGTGGCATTGATGAGCGCACATCGGCCATCGTGTCCGAACTGTACCGGGGACTGGACTGCGAGATCACGCACACGACCCCCGGCACGGCGGAGATGATCAAGTACGTCAACAATTCCTTCCTTGCCACCAAGATCTCCTTTGCCAACGAGATCGGCAACATCTGCAAAAAGCTCGGCATCGATACCTATGAGGTAATGAAAGCGGTCGGTGCGGATCTCAGAATATCACCATATTTCCTCAATGCAGGGGCGGGCTTCGGAGGCTCCTGCTTCCCCAAGGACGTGCGGGCCCTGATCGGCAAGGCCAAGGAAATGGATTATTATCCGGGGCTGCTTGAATCCGTGCTCGAGGTCAACGAGCTGCAGCCCCTGCAGATGGTCGAACTGCTGGAAGAGAAGCTCGGGAGCATCAACGGCAGGCGTGTGGCGGTGCTTGGCCTGGCCTTCAAGAACGATACAGATGACATACGCGAATCCCGCTCCATACCTGTCATACGGAAGTTGCTGGAGAAAGGTGCCCTGGTGGCGGCCTACGACCCCCTGGCCACAGAAAAGATGAAGGTCCTGTTCGATACGATCACCTACTGCGACAGTGCCCCTGAGGCTCTCAGCAATGCGGACGCCTGCCTGATCATGACCGAGTGGGACGAGTTCAGGGACCTGGATTCCGAATTCGCAGGAATGAAGGGACGCCTTGTCATTGATGGTCGTCATCTGATCGATCCTGAGACACTCTCCCAGGACATCGACTACGTGGGCCTGTGCTGGTGAGAGTGCAAATGGGTACTTCTGTGAAGAAAGAGGATGTACAGGGTCGCATCGAGTCCTTTGACCAGAGCGTCCGGAGCCTGGAGCAGCGTTTGAGGGCGGTGGAGCGCCGCCTGTCAGTGGAGGTGCCGCCGGAGGACCTGGTCGTATCCCCTGGGCCAGCGCACCCGCAGGGCCCGCAGGGCCCATCGAACGGCGAGGTGGCAAAAATGGCAGGGGAGCTCCGCAGGATCAGGGAGGACGTGGACGAGCTTGGTTCTCTGGTACAGAACTCCTTCCGGCAGGACATCGATCAGCTATCGGACCGTCTGGACACGGCCCTGGATGGCCAGAATGCACGCATCGGCCGGGTCGAGGACCAGAACCGTATCAGTATCGGATCTATCAAGGTTCCCGTCGAACTCTCCGGGATCCTGGGTGGCGCAATGCTCCTGGTGGCCGGCAGCCTGATCATGGCCGAACGCTGGGACATTATACGCTCGCCCTATTTCTCCTTCTCCCTGGCGGGTGTGCTGGCCATGGGCGTATGCGTCAAGTTCTATCTGGCCAACAGGAAGACGGCATGAGGGATTCCCTCAACTAGCACGTACCTTCACAGGATCCCTGAACCACACATTTTGTTCATAGTTTGCAATCTAACCGATAGATATAATAGAACGATATCATGAGGATCCCAATAAAAAGGATAAAAAATGTGCTAAAGCCAAATTGGTGAATGATCCATCCCCCAGCTAAAGGAAACAGGGTGGGAAGGATATTACCTGCACCGGTTAACCCGGTGTATAATGCTCTATTTTTATTGTTGGTGACCTCCAGTAATACGCCACCGATCGCGATTCGATGAAATGTGTACAGTAAACCTGCGATTAAAAACACATACGGGAAAAGTATTGATCCAGGAAATACCAGGATCGATACTAAAACAAGGATTGATAACAGGGAAACGATATAGAGGCTATGGCGGTATTTGATCCGTTGAGAAAAATAGATCATAAGAGCTCCAGCGATCACTCCTCCTACGACTTTCAGGACGAGATAGTTCCCAATTGCTGCACTATCCGCGCTAAAGATACTCTTTGCATACAGTATGAGGAAAGGCATCAGCGCCAGGGTCGAACCCTGGGTGTTGATCAATAGGAGATAATACTTCAACCGTTTATTTGTTTTAAGTTCGTCCTTTGTCGTTTGAATGTATTCTTTCAGCTGAGAGATGTGGGTATGTTCGGCGGCAACTTCTTGTATTCTCCAGAAACCAAGGGTTGCAATGGCGAGTAATCCAGCTGCAAGAATAAAGAGGATCGTATAATTCGTTGGATACTCATATATGATAAGCAACTGGCGAACGATATATGCAGAGATGATCAATCCCAGACCCGCAGCAATTTCCTTTAATGAAAAAAATTGTTTTCGTTTTTCCGGGAGCACCGATTTTCCCAGGATGTCAGTGTAGCAGATATTAGCAAACCCTCCACTAATTGAAAAAAGGGTGATCATAACAAATATACTTACTATGACATGATGGTCTGCTACGTTAGAGGATAAGACAAATATCAGTGCCATTCCGATCAGTGAGAGAACCCGAACGTTTATTCCTGCTAACAATAATCCTTTTTTGAATTTGGCATTATTCAAAAAGGGGGCAAAGAGCAATTGAGACACATTTCCCCCACCTATAAGGATGGCAGTGAGTATGCCAACATGAATTGCCTTTCCACCTGCATCGATCACCATGGCTGGAATGATCGTGTTGATATCCATGAAATTTTGTGCAAATGCAAGGAATAAGGCATGCCAAAGAAATGAATAAAAATTGTTCTTTGATATCTTTTCTGTTAATTGCATGATATCTCCTTGATGTATGCTGATAGTGTGGGGGTTGTGAGCTTTGGCTGGTTTAAAAAATAAATTTTGAAAATAAAAAATAGGAATAAAGGATCAAAGAACGTCCTTTAAAGCATTTGCAGCAACATAGACACTGCCGACACCGCAGATGTAGTGGGTGACCTTTACTGCCTGCATGACCTCTTCTTTTGTGGCTCCTGCTTCCATGGCCTGTACTGCAAGGGATGTTACACCGTTCACGGCACCTTTTGATGCATCAAGGGCCATTGCCATGAGAAGTTTGTATTTTAATGGAATACCATCGTCCTGGAAAGAGGTCTCACGTGTTTCCTCAAGAAGCTGGAAAAATTCTGCATCGGAATCGATAATGACCTGAAGTGGATCTTCTGACATATTATTCTCACCTTCATGTTAACATACATAAATACATAGCAAATATATGTTGTCTCCTACTTATTGTTTACCACCAAGAATTGACACGGAATATTAAGCGGCGTGTGTTCTCCCTCAACTCGCTCGTACCTTCACCAGATAGCTGTCCGAGTAGTCCCGATACCCTTCGGCCATGGCCTTCACGGAGACGTATCCTTCATGCCTGCCCGTGGGCAGGCTGGCGTTGTTAAGCGACAGGACGATCTCACCATCGCTATTGGTAACCCCTGCCGCAGCAGCGGTTCCTGAAGGGTCCCTTAGCACTACATTACACCCCCCCACAGGTATGTTCTCCACATTCTGGACCGTGATCAGCAGGGGAGGGGAATCCCCGTAGCCTGCCGGTATGGAAAAATTGCTGATGTTGGACACTGCATACATCGGCCGGGGCGGAACCGGCGTGTTCACAATACCCGCAAGGATCATGGCAGAACCGATCAGTCCGATGGTGGTAAGTACCACCATGCGGATGGGGAGGCCGATGGTCCCCTTCTCATCGTGAAAAAGGCGCAGTTGCAGCATGGATCAGCCATCACTTTGTCTTGATGATCATCACGGCATCCGTTTTCTCATAGTCATAGAAACCGTTCGCCGATATTGTCAGGTCCATGGTCCCTTCGTTCTGGTTCGCACCAAATTCGATGGGGGCACTGCTTGTGATCAGTGTGGTCTCTCCGTTGATATCAGTATTGTTGGTAGCCACACCCCCAAGTCCGCGCAGTACTACATTCGCATCACGGACAGGTTCTCCATCAGGATCCATTGCCTGTATCTTGACCAGTATCGTAAGTGGGTTCTGGGCGGTTACGGCATCGACTATGATCGTATTGCCTGATGTGGGAGTACTGTTGCTCAGTCCTGATTCTTGGATGTCCACAGACATGTTCTTGGTCGGCGGGGGTATGATGGCAATAAGGGCTGCCAGCGCTACCATGCCGACCACAAGCATCACCACGATATTGATCGGAAGCTCTATCGCAGAATCGTCATTGAATAATCTCTTGTTGCATTTCATTCTACCACCATTTAAACCATCATCTTTTTTTTAGGGGAGATGGGAATCCCATGACATCATATATAAATTATGCGATTGTAACAGTAACTTCAACCACGATAATAACATTTTTGTCGTTACATTGATGTACCAAAACCATACTCTAATCTTCATGAAAAAGATAGTGGTCATCGATTATGGGCTTGGCAATATTCGAAGTGTTCGCAAAGGACTGGAACATGCCGGTGCAGATGTTGTTATCTCAAAGGAACCGGCAGACGTCCGGGATGCCGACGGTGTGATCCTTCCAGGGGTCGGTGCTTTTTCCGATGCCATGAAGAACATCGTCCCCTTCCTTGATGTCATTGAGGAGTATGTGGCATCAGGCAGGCCAATGCTCGGCATCTGTCTCGGGCAGCAGCTGCTCATGGCCCATTCCGAGGAGGGACAGAAGACGGATGGTCTTGATCTGGTGTCCGGACACGTTGTCCGGTTCCCACATACGGACCTGAAGGTCCCACACATGGGCTGGAACTCCCTCACCATCGAGCAGGACCACCCGTTCTTCAATAACATACCCGATGGGACCTATGTGTACTTTGTACACTCCTTTTACGTTGATGCAGATCCTGTCCACACCCTCGCATCCTGCGAGTACGGCATCCGTTTCGCAGCTTCCGTTGTCAACGAGGCCGGGAATGTCATAGGGACCCAGTTCCATCCCGAGAAGAGTGGGGAGATGGGACTGCAAATGCTACGGAATTTCGTGGATATGTGTTAATCTATCAGGAAGCTCGATCATGGATATAGAAGGTTATGCAAAACGTGCCCTGCGCAGGAGCGAAACAGATATTGAGGACCGTCTGACAGAGCGTATACTGGAGGTCAAGGATACAGGTGCCGAGCATGCCCGCAACCTTGCGAGAGCGGCCATCACGGAAGCCAGGGCCACATTGGACGTGCAGGGCGAGGTCCTCACATCCACGATCTCCGGCGTCACCATGGGTCAGTTCGGGGTCGGTTCCCGTGGACTGGGCGATTTCCATGCACATGAGAAGATCGCCGAGGTCATAGGCAGGACCAGTGCGGCCGTGGACTCCACCCATCTGGACGACTCCGGTGCGGTCCGTATCGACAACCATGAATACCTCATCATCACCGTGGACGGCATGCACTCACGTCTCAGTGATTTCCCGTTCCTGGCAGGTTTCCATGTGGCCCGTGCCTCTCTGCGTGACGTGTATGTCATGGGTGCGCGGCCCGCGGCTCTGCTCTCGGACATCCATGTGGCCGATGACGGGGATGTGGCCAGGATATTTGATCATATCGCAGGCATCAGCACCGTCTCCGAGCTCACCAACATCCCCCTGGTCACAGGCAGCACCCTGCGTATCGGTGGTGACATGGTCATTGGGGAGCGCATGACAGGTGGTGTGGGTGCCGTGGGTGTGACCTCGGACCTGACCGCCAGGGAGAGCACCCAGGTGGGGGACGTCATCCTGATGACCGAAGGCGCAGGCGGAGGAACCATCTCCACCACGGCCCTGTATTACGGCATGCACGATGTGGTGGACGAGACCATCAACATCAAGTTCCTGGACGCCTGCGAGGCCCTGATCAACTCCGGGCTCACCAGATATGTCCATACCATGACCGATGTGACCAACGGAGGCATCCGCGGCGACGCCAAGGAGATCTCACGCACAGCCGGTGTGAAACTTGTCATCGACGAGTCACGGATGCGTCCCTTGGTCAACCCGAAGGTGCTCGATATGCTGGAATCCCTGAAGATCGATTACATGGGCGTGTCCCTGGATGCCCTGCTCATCATCGCACCGCCGGAATATGCGGATACCATCATGACCACCGTAAAAGATGCCGGTGTTGAGATCGATATTATCGGTCATGTGGAAGAGGGCAGCGGCGCGGAGGTCATTATCGATGGTCAGTTGCATGACTTTACCCCACATTTCCGTGAATCGGCTTACACACCCATCAAGAAGATGATCGGCGAGGAGCAGCCCCGCGACTTCGAGGAGATGAAAAGGGCTATCGATGATGCAGCTCGCCGCTGTATTGAAAAGAAGAAAAAGGTCATCGAGACAATACGCAGCAGCGAATGAGCTCAGGTCCGCTCATCGCATTTCTTCACCGCGAGCACAGGTCCGTCCTTGCCAGTGATCACGACCCTGTCTCCTACCTCAATATCATCTTCTGAGCGTGCTTTCCAGTACTCGCCTTGATAGCGGACATATCCTGGCCCGTGAGGTATTATCGTGTCGATGGCCTCGGCAGTATCTCCGGTGGGATCCTCCCCGATCACAGGTTTACGGTGTCGCACCTCGATCACCTTGTACAGGGCGAATGCAAAGAACATCCCTACGATCACAGTGGGGACCACGATAGCAAAGATCATGGACTGCTGCACATCGGCCGGCGTGTACCAGCGTGGAAAGTTCATGGGAATGAGGAAGATACTCCCTGCCATCAGGCACACGACGCCTGCGATCCCCAACACCCCGAACCCCGGGGCCTGTAACTCCAGTACCAGTAATACCACTCCCACGCCGATCAGGAAGAGCGCGGCGATGTTCACATCGAACCCCATTCCGATCAGTCCCAGGGTGATGGCAACCACCCCAAAGATCTCGGCCCCGAATCCCGGGTTCGATATACCCAGCACGATACCGTAGATCCCCAGCATTAGCAGTAGCGAGGAGATGATCGGGTCAGAGATGATGTCCATGATGGACAATCCCAGGGACGGCTGGTGGTATATGATCTCGGCTTCCCTGGTGTCCAGTTCATGATCCTTGATGACCTGACCATCCACCTGGGTCAGCAGGTCCTCAATATCGGACGCCACGAATTCGATCACCCCATACTCCAGTGCGTCCCGGGCATTGAGATTGAGGTTCTCGGTGATGAACCGTTCGGTCGCTGTCTCATTGCGCCCATGCATGCGTGCGTTCTCGGTGGCACGTTCCACCAGGGCGTTCACGATCTTGGAATCCTCGATGGGCTCGATGCCCCCTGGTGATATGCTGACCGGCTGAGCGGAACCGATGATCGTATGGGGAGCCATGGCTGCGATATCCGTGCTGATCAGTATGAGCGTACCCGCAGACCATGCCTTTGTTCCCTCTGGATAAACATACCCAATAACAGGGATCGGAGACTGCTGCATGCTCTCTATGATCTTCAGCGTCTCGTCCACCCCTCCCCCCGGTGTGTTCAGGGTTATGATAAGGGCCTCGAACTCTCCCTCCTCAGCTGCGATAAGGGCCTCTTTTATGATGTCATCCGATGCAGGCGTGATGGAGTCCGAGAGGTCCACCACCAATACGCTGGGCTGCGACATGGCACAGGCTGGTGAAAAAAGAAGGATGGCCGCGATAAGCAGAAAAAAAAGAAGATAGGACCGCGTGCCGTGTCTCATACGATCATCCGTTCCCTATCATTTTTTCTTGGAAAAGGCCTCGGTGAGGGCCGCGATCTCTCCGATGCTGGTTGAATTGGAGATCACCACCATGTTCTTCTCCCGTGCGACCTCTGCTATGGTCTGCAGTTCTCGCAACTTAAGGGCTGCTGGCACTTCCTGGTACATTTCAGCTGCTGCCTTCATCTTCTCAGCAGCCTTGAACTCTCCATCGGCCAGGATAATACGGGCACGTTTCTCACGCTCGGCCTCAGCCTGTTTGGCGATGGCACGCATCATCGTTGGATCGATGCTCACATCCCTCAGCGTCACAGAGGTTACCTTGATACCCCATGGATCAGTGGATGCATCCAGCACTTCCTGAATGTCCTTGTTCACGGTCTCACGCTCGGACAGTAACTCATCCAGCTCGATCCGCCCGATCACATCCCTCAGGGTGGTCTGGGAGAGCATGGCAGTAGCATACTTATAGTCTTCCACCTCATTCACGGCAGAGGCAGGTTCGATGACCTTGTAGTATACAACAGCATCCACTGCCACCGTGACATTATCATAGGTGATCACTGCCTGCTTGGGCACATCAATGGTGACCACACGCAGGTCCACCTTCACGATCGTATCGATGATGGGTATGATCAGGAAGATCCCCGGTCCTTTAACACCACTGAGCCTACCCAGCCGGAAGATCACAACGCGTTCGTATTCCTTTACTATCTTGACAGCCTGGGATAGGATAATTATTCCTACCACAAGAGCAGGGAACATTATTTGTTCGATCATGTATTTTTCTCTCCTGAATAAAGTTGGATGGTTCTATATAATAAGCTATTGCACCAGAAATAGATAGGTAGTGGGTCTGGAATCTCTGAGGGGATTGTACACGAAAGCATTGTGAAATCTGTTCAAAAGATTGCTTGTTCCAGACCCAGATCAATATTGGTATGACAGTTTATTAATCTGTGTATATTTGAAGTGTATAATTTCAAACGAGCGTACATGATATCCGAATGTTGTCTTTGCTATCCATTTCCATATATGGCAGATTAATCCCATGAAGCAAAGACATAAATCTAACATAGGACAATTAAACTACGATACAATGAGAGAAGAATGCACAGAGTGTAATGGACAGGGGTTCAAAGAAGTAGCTACGGAGAAGTGTCCTGTGTGTAAGGGTTCCGGAAAGGCCAGATCGGTCAACCTGATGGACCTGCCCAGACAGGATGTGAGCAGTTTTTTAGAGGGTGCCTCTGTGTGTGAACGATGTGGTGGCAGTGGTACGATCAAGATCACCGACCCCTGCCCGGTTTGCAAAGGGGCTGGTGCGTTATATAAATGTGATGTCTGTGGAAAACCCATAGACGGGCCAATTGATGGGAAAGAAGTATGCAAGAGCTGCGGCAGTGTCGAACTGGTCCATCAGCTTGACGATTCATGCGATCTCAATGAACTGGAGGTTGGCAAGCTCTACCACGTGACTGTCAACAATACCGCTCCCTTTGGGGTGTTCGTGGACATGAACTCGAACATGCGTGGTCTTATCCATTCGAGCAATCTTCAGGGAACCCTTGAAGAGGGCGAGCATGTCATTGTCAGGCTGAACGAGATCAGGTCCGATGGGAAGCTGGACCTTGTACCCCGGTCCATATCCGAGTATCAGACCATTGATGTTGAAAAGTGTCTGCCTGTGAGACTATCCTCCGAACTTGCGGATATGGCAGGCAGGCTTGTGAAGATCGAAGGCGAGGTAATTCAGGTAAAGCAGACATCAGGTCCCACGATATTTACGATATCCGACGAAGCTGGTATTATCTCATGTGCAGCGTTTGAGGGTGCAGGGGTGCGGTGTTATCCCGACATCGTTATGGACATGATCGTCAGCGCTACCGGTGAGGTTGCCTTCAGGGCAGAGAGGGTCCAGATCGAGGTAAAGAGCATGAAACACCTGATGGGCGCAAAGGAGGATGCTGTCAAAGAGCGCATCGATGCGATCCTCGACAAAAGGGCTGAACCCACTGACATTGAGTTCCTGGTCAAGAGCCCCATCCTGGAAGATCTGCGACCGGCCATGAAAAATGTCGCAAAGCAGATCAAAAAGGCCATAATGAAGTCCACGCCCATATTGCTCCGTCATCATGCGGATGCAGATGGCATGACGGCAGCCGTTGCCATAGAGAAGGCTATACTGCCATTGATAGAGGAGATCAATGGCCCGGATGCGGAATACTATTACTATAAACGTTCTCCTTCAAAGGCACCGTTCTACGAATTGATGGATGTGACCCGGGATGTCTCGTTCGCACTCGAGGATGCCGCACGTCATGGGCAAAAGCTGCCACTGGTGATCATGGTAGATAATGGTTCAACCGATGAGGATGTGCCGGCCATGAGGCAGGCTCAGATATATGGTATCGACATGGTCGTGGTGGATCATCATCATCCCGATGACGTGGTTGACCAGTACCTGCTGGGACATGTCAATCCTGCTCATGTAGGCGGGGACTTTGGTATCACTGCTGGTATGCTGTCCACGGAGGTAGCCCGAATGATCAACCCGGATGTGACCGATGAGATCAAACATCTGCCAGCGATCGCCGCAGTGGGAGATCGTTCAGAAGCACCGGAAGCACATCACTATATTGAACTCATATCAGACAGATATTCTCTGGATCGGCTGAAGGATATTGCTCTGGCTCTTGATTTCCAGGCATATTGGTTAAAGTTCAACAGCGGGAGGAAAATTGTGGATGAGATCCTGGACTTTGGTGACCACAAACGTCATCGTCAACTGGTGGACCTGCTATGTGAGCAGGCGAATGGAATGATCGATGATCAGCTGGATGCCTGTATACCGAACGTGAAGTCCCAGGAACTGCCCAATGGAGCGATACTGAATGTGCTGGATGTTGAGAACAATGCTCACAAATTTACCTTTCCGCCTCCCGGGAAGACCTCGGGAGAGGTCCATGACAGGATGTGTCAGAAGTTCGAGGATAAACCTGTGGTGACCATTGGGTATGGTCCGGACTTTGCGGTAATACGTTCAAAGAATGTCCTGATGAACATCCCGCAGATGGTCAGGGAACTCCATGATGAGATCAGGGGTGCCGGTGTCAACGGGGGGGGACACCTGGTGGTTGGTAGCATTAAGTTTGTAGGGGGAATGCGCACAGAAGTGCTCACAAAACTTGTAGAGAAAGTAGGGGCAGTGCAGGTGAAATGACCCCCCTCGCATGGATCGATATTTTGTTAGTCCAATGTAAGATGCCACCCGTTCCAACGGGTGGCAATTCACATCAGTCTACCCTGGCGATCCGTACAAGTGAGCACACCGGGACATCGTCAACGATATCAGTGTTCTTTTTGTCAACGATGACCGCAACTCCCACAGGGTCTGCACCAATGTCGCGAAGTTGATTGATCACATCAATGATCGTGGATCCAGATGACATCACATCATCAACAATGATACATCTCTTACCTGCCACATTCCCAAAGTTATGACTGAAGATTCCGCGCTGTTTTTCTTTTTCCTTGTGGCTGTCATATCCATGGAATATTGCAAACTCGGCCCCGAGTTCCTCGGCCACCATGGTCGCCATGGGTATGCCGCTGGTCCCGATCCCCACGACCATATCCACAGTCGTGTCGGTCTTGCTGATCGATTCAAGCATCATATCACAGAGGGCCTGCGATATGTATCTAAGCCGAAATGAGCTTTTACCAATACTACTCCAGTTCACAGAGATATCCTTTGGGGCAGAAGATGTGGTCTCTATCTTTGATCGGGTCAGGAGCCATGTAACCGTATCCCTGGATACGTTAAGTTCATTTGCTATCTGACCGGTGACAAGCCCGTTAGCCTGCAACTCTATTGCTTTATGGACAAGTTTTTCGATATTCTTCATATATGTCCCTATCCTGAGAAATGTTCTTCAAATATTGCCTATAGTTCTCTTCTATTCAATATGTACCTTTTTCATGTTATAATTTTCTTTTTTCTAGTCTTCTTCAATGCAGAGCCACATACAGGGCACATGTCACCGTCATCGAACTTTCTCCCGCATCCCACACACCGTTTGCCCCATACAAGTACATCACGTATCTTCTTTAGGGCGATCGGTGCTACAGTGATCCCCATGACAGCGGCAACGTTCTGCATAGCATAGTCATCGGTAAGGAGTACAGCGTCTTCCTTATATTCCAGTGCTTTTGCAAGTATGTCGATATCTGTGGCGGACAGTTCGTCTGCATCCTTTGTATGATGTGCTGTCCCGACAACCTCTGCCCGAATGAGAGGATCTGGCATCTCTGACCGTGTTCCTCTTTCACAGGCAAGGTCGAACCGCATACGAGCCTCCCGGCTCTTCAGTTCTTCACCAACAGCAGGTACGGTGATGAACTGTGAGTTCTCCTTATGGTATCCATTGATAAAAACGGCCGAATCTGCAATATAGAGTGTCATGTTGTTTCTTTATCTTTGTGTTATGAGTCTCATTGATCAGCCTGTTCGAAGTGGGGGCGATCCTATTTCGATGCCTTTATTCGTGACTGTGAGTTCCCGTATGTGTATATCGTGTTCGCTCCTTCTCATCTTAAGCACTGCGATCGTCTTTTTCAAACACGATGCGGTCTCATCATGGCGCATTGCGATTATCGTATCCATCCCATACCCATTGTTCACCATCGATGTTATACTATCCGTCTCATCGGTGAACATGGCAGTTATACCTTTTGATGTGAATAGTTTTGCAAGCATCCGTATATACTGTTGTTTGCTTCCTTCATCCAGTGAGGCATTGAGTTCCCGGATCCCGTCCAGAACGATCCTCTTTGCCTGCAGCCCATCGATAAGCGTTTCAAGTTCCAGCGTGTGCATCTCCGTATTCGGTAGTGTGGGGTCCGCATGGAATACCCTGATCCTTTCGGATGTAATATATTCCTCAAGATCATACCCGATGGAGCTGGCAGCTGCTTTGATCTGTTGCTCATTCTCATCAAAGGACACGATGATCCCGGGTTCGTTGTCACTGGCTCCCTGATAGATAAAGTGTATCCCTATGCAGGTCTTGCCGGTACCGCTGTCCCCACTGAGCAGTGTGTTCGTT
>CAYRGB010000004.1:0-6587 GCA_964423715.1 uncultured Methanosarcinales archaeon
TGATGCCGCGGACATTGGACCCCAGGTCGCCTGCCCACACCAGGTTGACAATGTGCATGATGTTCCAGAGGTGAGCGGCACACACGTCGATCAGGTGTTCATCGGCACCTGTACCAATGGCAGGCTCGAGGACCTGGAAGTAGCGGCCGCTGTGCTGAAAGGGGAGACCGTGGCAGTCCGCACGATCGTCATCCCCGCGTCTCGCGCCATATTAATGGAAGCGATACGCAACGGTACGGCCGGGACCCTGCTGGAAGCAGGCGCCACACTGGGAATACCAGGATGCGGTCCATGTCTCGGAGGGCACATGGGCGTTATCGGAGAGGGTGAGGTCTGCATCTCCACAGCGAACAGGAACTTCAATGGCCGTATGGGGCAGGGTGGATCCATCTACCTGGCATCTCCCGCAACCGCCGCCGCATCGGCGATCATGGGCGAGATCACCGACCCACGCGAGCTATGATGCAACAGCATTAACAACAGCATACTACATGAATCAAAGGAGTTGATCAATCATGACAGATACATTGGATGAAGATAAACTGGAACATCTTCTTGGACATTGGATAGAGCACAACGAGAGTCACAGCCGAAGTTTTAACGACTGGGCGGAGAATCTGGAGGCAGCCGGGTTCGATGATGTAGCTGAACGCATACGGAAGGCCTCTGCCAGTATGGACGAGTCTACAGCGCACCTGAGGCAAGCAAAGGAGCCAATTACAAAGTAACGACTCCCACATCACTTTTCCAAAACCGATAACGATCTCGATTCACTGCTCAGGAGACTACCAGTACGGGTACGTCCGAATGCCTGACCACGTTCTCTGCGACACTTCCAAGCAGGAATTTCTTGATCTTGGTCTTGCCCAGTGTACCCACCACGATCAGATCCACGTTGTTCTCGTCTGCAAAGTTCAGGATCTCTTCGGCAGGATGGCCCATCAGAAGGACTGTATCCACTGCCAACCCCTCTGAAATGCCGATCTCCTCCACAGATCCGATGATCCTGTTCCCTTCTCTTTCAATGTCCTTAAAAGGTAGATCATGTTCTGTCATCCTTGAACCTGCTGGCAACACTTTGGATGAGATCTGTGACAGCACATGTACGGCATAGATATCTGAATCGAATTGTCTGGCGATCTCCACTCCTGCGGATACAGCTCGTTTTGCATCTTCCGATCCATCAGTAGCGATCAATATTTTATTGAATATTGTCATTATATTTCCCCATTGTATAATTGTATCCGCGATATATAGGGATTTGGGATGTAAGTTCATAAATTACGTATATATAGAAGAAATTACACTATCTGTTTGTAGAGGTACAAAAATGGATACGAATATGGATATAAATGATATATTTACAGAGACTTGGCATGTATTCAAGGAAAATTTTGTGGCATATATCATTGGTACCCTCATAACCGTGCTGGGCTCCATTTTTATCGTTACGATCGCTCCTTTGATGTATGGTCTGACTTACATGGCAGTGAAAGGGGTACGGGGAGAGAAGGTCGAGATCAACGACGTATTTGAGGGTTTCAATCATTTTATTGACAGTTGGATATTTGTACTGATTGCAGGTATACTCCTGTTCATAGGATACCTTCTGCTGGTGATTCCTGGGATCATTCTTTCCATACTCTTGCTCTATGCATTCCCACTGATGGTTCTCAGGGGATATGGTGGCATCGATGCAATACAGGGGAGTATTGGTCTGAGTAAGGAGAACTTTGCGGATACCCTGATCCTCTCAGTCATCCTCTGGGTGATCAATGCGATCGGTGGATCGTTGTACCTTGGCTCTCTTATAACTGTGCCCATTGCCCTTATCGCGGCAGTGGTGGCAACCAAAGCACTGGGCAAGGACGAATACACATATGTGGCAGATTATGAAGATATTTCGGACGCCGATGCTGGTACTGGTGTTGAAGAAGGGAACGAAAGAACAAAGGGAGCATCTGAAATTTCGGAATCAAAAGACGATGGGTCAGAGTGGGAAGGGGCTATCTGATCACTTTTAAACATTCAACACATGATGTGGGGAGTATGTAGCATGGCACACACTCCCTGACATCAGGCAGTCTGCAATATTCTATCCATAGGTGGTACCAGCTAACTGTGCATTTCCTGATATATGCATGTATATATGGCCACAAAATTAAAAGTATGTACATGAAGCTTACATAGATGAACATGCCAATTATATAATATAGAGATGGATCAGTTTACATGTAGAAGATGTTTAGTATGAGACACACGCTAAAGGCCATTCTATTGGTCACCCTGCTCATTATGTCCGCTGGAACTGCTCTGGCATTGGAACTGGAGATCACGGCGGATCAGAGCCAGAGCACAGTGGGTGTAGCTGTGGATATAATTGCAAATGTCACCGATAATTCCACACCAGTGAACAACGCGCTGGTCAACTTCAGTACAAGTCTGGGGAACTTGGGTGCAACGTCTGTATACACCAATGCTTCCGGTATGGCACATGTCTGGCTGAACTCAACTTCATCAGGAGTTGCTACCATCAGTGCAACTGCCAATAGTACTTCCAATAGCACGAACATATCCTTTGTGGCAGCTCTTACTGATTATATACTGATCAATGCAAGCCCCATATCCGCAGAAGTGGGTGAGGTCTCGGACGTGTACCTGACTGCCCGCGATGAATATGGCAACACGAACACCAGCGCAAATCTGTCCATCGAGATCGTCGTCACCGATCTTCTTGGCAATATAATGGATATGAGTACCACCATTTACCGCACTCCTTATACTCAAACGGACATTAGTATTGACCAGGAGAATATCACATTTACCGATTATGCTACTGCTTCATCCAACATATACCTGCGGCTTAACTCCACCCTTGCAGGTGACATCACCCTGAATATGAGAGCTGGGCGTACATCCAATACCACATCCATCGATTATGCACCTGCTTCCCCATATTCCATTACCATTGTATATGATGATGAATACACTGTGAACACAACCTCTGATATCACTGTCAGTGTATATGACGGATACCACAATCCTGTGCCCAATACTACGATCGTATTCAATGCAACCCCCCCAGTCGATACTGACTACAACAGCCCCTGGCAATATAATTCACTCGACCTGCAACCACAGTCCAACACCACTAATGTGGATGGCATTGCACACACATCATTCAGGACGGATAAACGAGCCGGTGATAACACGGTCAACATAAGCGTGCTAAATACCACCATCCACGCAGATATCACTGTCACCGGGCTTGCAGATCAGGTAAATGAGCTGCTCCTGTCCCACACTCCCAATTATTGCAACGCCAACAATGGTGATGCATATAGACTGTCGGCCCAGACGGCAGACCAGTTCTTTAATCCGGTCCTACCAGGGGGTTTCCCCATCAAGGAACAGATATTATTCATCTCCAGTGGTTCCGGTTCCACTCTCATACCCTTGAACGAGTACGGTATCGCTACCACGCAGGCAGGTCCGACCCCCTACGTGGAGAACATAACTGTCACAGCCAGTTACAAGAATGAATCTGGATATACCAATGTGACCAATACCACATCCTTGGAGTTCATTGCCGGTGACCTGGCGTCATTAAGGCTCTACACAAACCCTGATATTGTGCTGACGCAGAACCAGTCCGGTAATCACAATGCAACTCTATACCTCACTGCTCTCGACGAGTGGGGACATGGTCTTCCCTCTATCAATATCACACTGAACAATACCGATCCAAGTCTGGGAACATTGTCCATATCCGGTCTGAATACCACAGACCTTATCAATACAACAACGAACTCGAACGGTCGACTATATGCGACGTTCACAAGCAATAACACAGAAGGCAACGCAATACTGGTTGTCAGTAATGGTCTGATCAATGCATCGACGATTGTGGAGGTGGACAAGGATCCATTCATGTGTGCATATGTGACTGCAGAACCCGAGACTGTGAATTCTGGTGATACCGTGAACGTAACGACCATCATCTCGGTGGAAGGAGAGCTGCCAATATCAAGGGCGGCTGCCACGGTCATACTGGTCTTGGACCGCTCGGGTAGCATGGACCCGGATTCCTATGCGGGCACTCCTCTTGATGTAATTCTGGTCCTGGACCGCTCGGGCAGTATGGAGTTCTTGGGCTCATCCCCCGAGCAGCCAATGACCGATGCAAAGACCGCGGCAAAGACCTTCATGGATTCCCTGGTTTCAAACACACAGGTAGGCATTGTCTCGTTCGCAAGTTCCAGTACGGTTGATCAGGGACTAATATCCCTAAATTCATCTGATAACAGAGCATCCCTAAGGGATGCGATCGATGCCATATCCGCAACCGGTGGCACAGCCATGGGGGATGGCATGGGTGATGCCAATACCCTGTTCATCAATGGTCGCGCAGATGCCAGGAAGATCATGATCGTGCTTACGGATGGTGTGTGCAATGCAGGTTCTGACCAGGATGGTACTACTGCTATATCAACTGCCAATACCAATGGTATCAAGATATACACTATCGGTCTTGGCAGTGCAGAATATATCGATGAATCAACACTACAACGTGTGGCATCAGAGACCGGTGGGGAGTATTTCAATGCTCCAACCAGTTCGGAGTTACAGGCTGTCTACAACTCGATAGCACAGGATATCAGTGATTATGATATCACAGAAGTTGAATACGGAACAGAAGGCTTCACCTCATATAACTATGAAAGTCATGGTACGTTCGAACTGACCCATGCCGATGCACCGTATGTCCTGAAATATGATGCATGGGACATTGACAGTACCAGTGAGAATTGTTATGTGGCTGTAAATGGTAACTATGTCTATGATATTCCGGTCACCGGGGATCAGAACTGGGACAGTTTCGAATACGACATAACATCATATGTGCAGAATGGGAGCAATGTGATCGGATTCTATGATCCCAACGACTGGCCCAATGCAGTAAAGAACGTCGAGGTCCTTGCAGATAACACCACGCTGGCTGAATATTCTTCCCAGGTATACCTCGTGGCATCCCATCCATACAACTGCACGTTCAATACTTCCTATTATATCTATGAGGACACGTTCACGGTCAACGACACCCTCAACGACCTGAAGGTCTGCCTCGACTGGGAGAACAGCACCACTGATCTGGACCTTGAGATCGTAAGCCCGACAGGGCTTGAATATGGATCCAATGGGAATTCCACAGGATATTATTTTGATGAGAGGGAGGTGCACCTCATCGATATCAGGTCCCTGGAGTCAGACACGTACATCATATCATCTGATGCGGATAGTAGTTTCGCGGATGAGATATATCTTTATGTAACGAGTGATCTCAATGATGCCGGAGATGAGGCCTCATCGCTCCTTCGCTGGGAGTTGCCGGATGCCCCCACACATAATGCAACGATTAAGGGCGTGACGATGTCCCTGCACGGAATGGTAGAACCATCTGGCGGATGGGATGCAGATTCCGATAACAGGGCCATCAATGTATATGATATGGACACGAGCTACAACACGACCCCTACCTGGAACCGCAACGATTCGATGGGTGCCTGGTCATCTGGCGGCTTCAGCAGTGCAGATTATAATAGTTCATATTCCATCGATTCAGTATCCTTTTCCTCTTCGATCGAGAATGACGTGGTGGAGTTCAATATCACCAGTGCAACATGGAATTCTGACCGAACTCCGGATTGGGGAGAGGGTTGTAATATCGTACTGGTAGGGTCGGGTTATGATGGAACGGACGCAAACCCCAGTATCGACCGTTTTGCATCAGTAGAGACCGATACCGAGGATCATCATTATTCCCTGAACGGGTGGAGGCCATTGGTAACTATCAACTATTCGATATCCGAGGACACGTATGAGTACATATGGATCGATCCACTATCATATACCTATCCGGACACGGACACAGAAACGGTCGAGACTGGGAACTGGACAGTCAGGGTTACAGGGGATTCAGGGGCAGAACCATTCAATATCGCCACCGATATCGACAAGAAAAGCGCCACTAAACTGGCTTCCTCTTCATTCATATCGAGCTTTGATGAGAGTAATGGTGATCAGGCCGGACTGATCCTGTATAGCAATGATGATGTTGTGAACAGCAGTACACAGACAAGTTATGTTCGTAATGCAAGTGAATGGGTGGGTTACTTCACAGTGAACAACGATGCATCCTATTCCATCGAACTTTCATGGAACGATTCATCAGATCTTGATATTACCCTCTACGAGGGAACAGAGGTCCTGAATTCATCCACTAGTAGTTCACAATCCGAGAACTTGAGTTCACCGCTGTCTGGTGGAATTGATTATCACCTTGTGGTCAGCAAAGCATCCGGTCAGGTAAATGATACTCAGTTCATGATCAATGTGTCCAATAGTCCCCTGCGTACGGCAGTGTGTGCTTACTATGACAGTAACAGTGGCGGTGTGCCACGCTATCGTTCATGGGATATTAACGAGTGGAGTGATGAGGATTCAGCGAATCTTGTGGGTGCAAATATTAGACAGCTGACAATGGAGTCCTCTTCTTCACGAGATGAGATCATCATGGGAACGGTGGA
>CAYRGB010000004.1:6597-19660 GCA_964423715.1 uncultured Methanosarcinales archaeon
GATGTCAATTTCCAGATATTTAGCGATTCTACATGGAATACTGTACAGGAATTCTCTACGTCACTTGACAGTTATAGTACAAGAAGATTTGACATATCCTATGAATCCACTTCTGACGATGCGTTGGTCGTATACCTGGATAAGTCCATTGATGACGGTGTACCCAGATACAGAATATGGGATGGTTCTTCATGGTCCGACGATGGGGCCGTGGACGGTACGAATCCGGGTGCAGGGGATATAAGGTGGATCGAACTCGCATCCAATCCGTCTTCAGATGAGCTGGTCCTTGTGACTCTGGATGATAGCAGGGATATACGTGCTCAGGTATGGGATGGCTCCAGTTGGGGAAACACACTCTCCATCACCAATGACGCCAGGGCAACTGGTTACCGCTGTTTCGATGTGGTTTATGAGCAGGGGAGCGGGGATGCAATTGTCGTCTGGTCAGATACTGCCGGATATGTGCATTCAAGGGTGTGGAACGGTTCATTATGGAGTTCTGAGAACGATCTATACACGTTCGATGATTCACACAGGGTGTACTGGATTAAGATGGCAGCGGATGTCAATTCTAACAATATCGTAATGGGGATGGAGGATCTTGATAAGGATGTTTACGTGAGTATATGGAATGGTTCTTTCTGGTCATCACGTGTACAGGTGGAAAATAACTGTTATGAGTACAGCAAGCGTATCTTTGATGTTGCCTTTGAGACCTTGAGCGGGGAAGCCATGATCGTGTGGGGCGACAGCACCACCACTCCGAAATATAAGACATGGGACGGCACCTGGAGTACGGATTCTTCTGCCACTGATCTTACTGGCAGCGGTTATACGAGATGGGTACAATTACGATCCGATCTATTGTCCAATGAAATATTCCTGATGACCTCAGATGGTGACAATGACATCAATATCCAGCAGTGGGATGGTTCTCAGTGGGGCCCACGGTCAGAGGTGGAATCCTCATCGTCCAGGGATTATGAGAACTTTGATCTGGTCTATCAGGGGTATGAGGGATCAAGCTCACAGGCATCGCTGAACTGGAAAGAATGGCGTGCCACGGTAACCTCGTCACTCGAGAATGACTCTCTTTCCCATCTGGAAAGTGCCATCGATACCATGACCGCCGAAGGTCTTACTGCTATTGATGAGGGTATGTATGAGGCTAACAATGAACTGTCGTCAGTATCTGGCAACTCTACAATGGTATTGATGACCGATGGTATTGATAATGCAGGATACCATTCGCTCATCGCCCAGGCAGAGAGAGCAAGGGACCAGAACACTGTGATCCATACTATCGGATTGGGCAGCAGCGAATCAGAAGTGGATCCCGTATTGTCCGAGATTGCGAACATCACTGGTGGGAACTACTATTTCGCACCGAATTCCAGCGTGTTGGAGAATATATTTGTAGGGATCGCTGCGGACATCACCAACTTCACTGCGGAAGGTCCTACATTGTCCATACACGTCCCGCATAATTTCATCACCAATCTTTCATTAGCCACGGCCAACTATGTGGCCAACAGCACCAATTCCACGACCGGCAATATCACGGTCTTCTCTGCTCCTATCTCTCCCAGTACGGCCAATGCTGAACCCAACGTCACGATCGTTGGTGATCGTACACAGCTGCTCTGGCAGCTACCAAGCATGGACCCCGGGGAGAAATGGGGTGTGTGGTACCAGTTAAAGGTCCAGGGTGCAGGAAGTGTGCCATTGATCCTCCCCACTTCGAGCATTAATTATACCGATGTAAATGGAACAATGGTCGATGTCAGGATCTCCTATGGGGGAGAAACGGAGATCGGGGGCACAGGTGCAGATGTGGATTACATATCTCTTGGTACGGTCCAGTTGAGTACGGACTCGCCTATTACCCTTGTGGATGAAACGTCCACGATCCAGATAGCAGCAACATATTCGGATGGCAACCCTGCGATAGCGAATACATATGTATATACCACTCTCGGGAATCTCAATGGTACATCAAATGCCATCAACGTAACTATCAGTGGATCCGATACCTTTGAGTTCATGAGCACAACGGCCGGCAATGCGTACTTAAGAGCAGTCGCTAGTAATGCGAACAACACCGTGATCGATAATGCGGTGATCGTTGTTAGACCAAAGGGTCAGATCACGGTAAGTTGAGCGCAGTTAATATCATTTGATCTCAACATCAATGAAATGTTGTCCAATGATCAGCATGGTGTCGTTTCGGTATGACGTGAGAGTTGTATCTGTGTATGTTGCGGTGGTAAATCCAATATCTTCCAGATACTCTTTCCACAGGGGTGCAAAACGGCTGTTCATTGAAAGTGTGACATTCACGGTATCATCGGTCCTTATCAGGGAACTGTTGTTGTGCTGCATATTAACGGTTACGATGCTGCTCCCACCTGTACCCGAATTCCCATTGACCATAATAAGGCCAATGGTCGTGATATTCACATTGTTCATTGTACTCGAATATATACGTGGCTCAGAGACCATAATATCCCCTCGTGGATGATAGCTTTTGAAGATGGCACCGTTCTCATACAACAACATGTTATCATCCTTGTTGTACTCGATACCGCCGAGATAGTGGTGCACGGCGTTGGTATTGTACTGTATGCTGATCTGCGATTCGTTTGTGGTAGCCAGGGACGATGAGTACAGTTTCATCTTCATATTCTTGACCGGTATATGTTCAAATGCGACCATTTTCATGTTGCTCTGCAGAACGATAAAGTTCTGCTCTGAACTTTCGAATATACTTGAGTCCATATTCGATTGCAAAACCGGGTATCCCATAACATAGATGAAACTCATGGAGAGTACCACTATTGCGAACATGAGTATGAATCCTATGGTCTCGGATACCGCTGCATCCTGTCGGGTTTCATTTTCTCGAATCATAACTTATCCTATGTGTTGGTGAGCTACTTGATACGGTACCATTTATTGCCATTGTGCTGGCGATCCCACTGATCGTAACACTGATCTTTTTATTGGATGTTGACGAAACTATTTCTATGATCTGGTCTGTCGTAGCTGTATCTGCATTGACAACATAATATTCTCCAGCGATCGTTGTGGGTATCGTGTATCCGGGGCGATGAGGTACATGTCTGTTAGCGTTGTACCTATCATGTTACCGATATCACTGAACTCGTTCTCCATTACTATGCTGCTTGGTCTCTCAACGAGTATCTCGTCAGCGCTCATCTGGACAATGATGAAGAAAGCAATGAATATTGCTGAGAACATGATATATTCCATGGTAATGGATACGGCCTGGTCGTCTTGGTGTAAAGATATCATACATTCACCTCTATGATCTCTGGTTCTGATGAGTAAAAGGTATTTCCATCATAGTAGCTGATATTTATCCAGATACTGTCTACAATGCTTGAATTTGATGTGTTCATGCTGATATTTGAGACCTGTATGTCGACGGTCTCGCCATGCGAGGCATACAGTATACCTGTCTGCGTGCTGTAGTTCTGGAGCAGTGTTGTGATGATCGTAGGGATGGTTTGGTTCGTTGAACGGTTTAGCTGGTAGGCAAGCAACGTAGCACTCTGTGCAGTTTCTCTGGTCTGCATGGTCAGGTCCCGTATCTGCTCCTTGGGAAACTCGAGGGCGGCATTGGATGAATAATAGCCGGTAACAGCTGATTGGTTGAGCAATACAGCTACAGTTACCAGAGAGATGGCTATCGTAAGGCCGGAGAGCAGGATCCACTGTCCCCTGGTGTCATCTTTCAGATCTGCCATGCTGTTAGCCTCACTTCCACTACCAGCAGGTCACCGTCGGCGATGTCCCATGTACCGCCTGAGTTTGTCACTGTTGCGTTGTCCAGAGTAACGAGGCGGCGTGCTACCACCGAATTGTCAGTTGGCATGCCGTTGGCCACTACATGTTTGACAGTAAGGTTGCCATTGTTCACATAGGCAAGGTCCACATTGTACATGGTATCTGTCAGCATCTCCGAGAGTTCTTCATCGAGAATCTCAAGTTCACCGCCCTGTAGCGTGGCTTCAGTGCTCACATTGTAGCTTGCCACACATTCGGTGAGGTTGTTCTGGACCGCTATTTGTGGTGCAATATCCATTATGGTGAGGGTATCCGATGCAGTCTGTTCCAGATCGACCTGCATGAACATTTCGGACTGCGGTGTGACAACTACAGTACTCTGCGTGATGATCAATACGGTCATGGTGACAAGGACGGCGGCACCAAGACCCTCCAGTGTATGCAGTTGTGCTTGATCGTTCATCTCCACACCTTCACGGTAAGGTATGCTGGTTTGTATAGTGTTTCTGTGTTATTGGTATATTCTGTATACGGTGGCCCCGGATTGCTGAAGTTCATTCCATTGAAGTTCAGTTCTATCTGGTATGTGGTATTGAGTGTGAACAGGTCCTGATCGAAAACTAGTTTGAGTGTATCGGTGCTGTTCAGGGGATCGGAGTACACGGAGTATTCTCCGCCATCCTCTTTTATGTATGCATCATAGTCTGCAGATATATTTAATATCGTCCCGTCAAGTATCGCGTTCAGGAACTGTGGGTTTGGACCCGTGATATTGAAATTGGTGATCCGTATATCTACATCCTCAATCTGGGTACCGGTAATGTTTATGAGTGTCATGTTGCTGGGGGTCGGTAACGTGGTTGTGATCTCAGTTGCGTTGAATTGGGCTACATTCCCCATTTCTACCAGGATGAACCTGTTCGTCACCAGAACATCGGTGTTGGTGGGGGTTATCTGCCCAACGACCGTGGAAGTGTTATTGATAATGAGAGGATTACCATTACTTGTGATGGAGATGTTATATCCATAGTTCATGTGTGCACCATTTATATCATCATACAGACCCAGTTTGGTAACAAGGGTGTCTTCACTCAGTGCATTCAGATTGATGACCTTTGATCGGTTCAGAATGTTCGGGGTATTGGTCAGACGTGTATTGACATCATCATCTGCTGCCATGCCGATCCGCATGGTGTCATTGATGTGTGCCTCCCAGTTGCTGCCACTGTCGGTACCATTCCCCCACCATCCCGAGTCTTCGGTAAGTATGCTTGCTGTCCGGTAGGCTATGAACCCGATGCTCTCATCTCCCGAGGATACGGACGTGAACAGACCCGGTATGAACTGTACAGTAAAAGTGAGTGTTATCAAAAAAAGGGAAATCCCTACAAGGAAATCTACGGATATCTGACCATTGTCATCCATCATGAATACTATCTAATATTATCCTATAAAAATGATTTGTTGGAACAAGTATCAGTATCCCATATATGACTCATATCCCATATATGACTCATATCCCATATATCTCTGCCCCGTCCTTGACCTTTTTAATCTCCCTTTCTATAATTGATAGTCTGTTCTTGTCGACCCTGGCGCCTGCCAGCTTTTCAACGAACCAGATGGATTTTACGTGGTCGTCTGGAGTAAGTTTCCAGTCAGATTTTTCGATGTAGTAATCTATGCCTTCTGCATATCGTATGAGTTCTATACGTACATCATCGTTGATCCAGCCAAGTTCCTCATAGTAGGATAGTATTTCCGAAAGGTTATTACGACCCACAAGTTCCATCAGGAACTCGAGCCATTCCATACACAACTTGGTGCTAGTCGAATTTTTCATGATCTTGGTCAATTGTATATCCTCATCATGCGAGCGGTAGCTACGGGCACCTATTTTGTGTAGTTCATTTTCCACAAAAGTTGTCAGCGATCCAATCTCTTTTTTCATACCTTCATTTGTCGTGTGTACCTCAGCAACATTGCTTATCAGGGTGGTTACCGTATTCGTGAATTCCTGGGTCTGGTCCTGTGAAGATTGCTGCTTTCCCTCAAGGTATGTAAGTGATGCTTGCATGGTTTCCAGTTGTTTGGACATCAAGGAGAGTTCTGCAAATTTAGCGTCGTTGGATTCGTTTGTTTCCTGCATATGTGAAATAATAAAGGTGTATGAATCCACAAGTTCTGATATGTTCTGCTCGACATTGTTCAAAACATTTTTTAGATCAGTTCTATCGGTATTGATGGTTACGAGTGTGTTCTCAAGATCAATGATCCTGCTATCTAGCAAAGAGACCCTTTCGCTGGTTGGACCAATGTTCTGTTCGACCATCTGTTTGATATCACGCTGCGATGTCTCTAACGATTCCACAAAACCCTGCATTGTGACTACATTTCCTGTGATATCCTGAACATTATCTTGGATATCATTCGTATATGCATGGGATCGTTGTATATCTTTTTTTAGTTGTCCCAACTCCTCTTTCAACATATTAACTACATTGGATGACACCTCGGATGGTATTCCTTCATCCTTCTGCTCAGCTGGAGCAGGTTCAGGAACATTTACTCCTCCACAAATATCCCCATCCTTTATATCAATGGTCTCGACGTTGTCCAGATTGGTAACATCGATAAATTGTGCAAAGGGAGAAGTTCCATCGGCAAGTTCTTTTGTATGTTTTTCGACTACTTCTTTTGGGATCGATATGACTGTCCTGATATCCTCTTTATCAATATCTTCAGGGATGGGCTCGGAAGGTGATGTAGGATGTGTGAGGGGTACAAATGTTGGAGGAGCAATTGATGTGGTTGCAGGTGTGGGTACTGGCACAGATGTTTCTTCTTTTGCTACACTCTCTATTTCTTGGGTTTCAAGTGCCTCTCTCATGTCCTCCACCCTATCGATTAGCTTCTTCCTATACGTAACTTTATTTAGAAAGTGCTTCAAATTATTTATAAGATTGCTGACACTGGTAGCTTTATCTGATACAGAAGTGGGAACATTCGATTGATATGGATTCAAATCTGCAGTACTTTCTTCTCCTGTTTGCTGCTTCTGCTTGAACGGATCTTGGTGATTTGTTCCCTGTTGTGTAACGGGTTCTATTCCTGCTGGTTGTATCTGCTTGAACGGATCATGTTCATTCGTTCCCTGTTGTGCAACTGTTTCCACATGCAAAGCACCAGTATTTTCATCTGGCAAGTTTGGTTCGAACAGAGGAAGCATTGCCGCTTTTCCTTTATCGGTTTCCATAGCGTGTGGTGCACCAGGCGATGCTCGGAATGTTCCATCACTGCTTCTTGTCGGTATTACTTTTTGAAGATCAGGGTTAAGACCATCAGTATGTATTTTTTCGTTGGTGGCGTCTATTACCTTTATCGTTTTGGATGTATTGGGTTCTATCGAGAGGATGTGGATGGTATCTTCATCGAGATCCAAAGGTTTTTGTTCTTTGATATTGAACAGATTAGGTATATCGTCAAATGGTGGTGCCTGGATCATTGTTTCTGGTTGTGGCACGGTGTCTTCGATTTCATCTGTTGGTGGAGCAAGGTTTGAATGATTAGGAACATCTGCGAATAATGGAGCTACAAATGGTTCTGATTCTTGGGGTGTTTTGTTTTTATTGATGAGTATTGGTCCTATCTCTATTTCTTCCATTTCCACGTCATTGAATGCATTTGTAAGAAGGTCGGGGAGGTTATTTACTGCAGGTTCGCCGCCTTTGTCCTGGTCGTTTGTCTCCCATGGAAACGTTGGGGTGGGCGGATCAGCATCGGCAGATCTATCATGTTTGTTTTTTCCGGATTCCCAAGGTAGTTCGCTCATTACAGATCATCTTTGAAGTTGTTATGTGTTATTCAAATAAAACTATCTGTTTTTATCATATGTTCAATATTTATAAAAGGATTACCCACGGGTGACGTATTCATTATTTATATCCAAAGTTTAACCGTTTTCATTCTTTCCTGAAGAACATATCCTCTCTTTGCCACTAATATTTTCGCGTTTTTGTCAGGAAAGCCTATGTGACAGCTTAAATAAAATCGGTAATAATGCCATGAAATTGCCTTTTTTATCCCCAATCAGTGTATTCATGGCATTAAAACGGTCCTAAATGTAAGTTATCGATTTATATTTGATTAGATTCTGCCCAACTGTCAAATAGATATGTGGAAAATTGATGAAATTTATGACAAACGGAAATAGGCAAAGGTTAAGGAACCGTCAATTGCCTGGAAAAAACAGAGAACAGTAGAGATTCAGTTGATTAAGAAAAACTGTAATATTTGGGCTGTAAATCAAAATTGCCGAGTATATGTTCTATTCTGCATAAGCAAAGGATGGTAGAAAATCGTTTAGATTCCCAGATATGGTGAGACTTCAAAGTAAATGATCAAATAACCCAGTACTAACATTGCCAATGAGATAAACCATAACCATCGAAGTAGACGTTGGAGGTTTTTGGGTTCTGTTAGTTTAAAAAAAAGTCTGTCGGCCAGGGTTGGCCGATCAGGAGGTTCCATATGCATAGGCTTATGATTTTTTAAATCGTTTGAGACGGAATGTGTTCTCCCGCTCCATTTCGTCAAGACGCAGTGTGATGAAGTCCATAGCTTCCTGTATTTCAGGAATTACCTTGAACTCAAGTGCATTCACACGTCTCTTTGTCTTCTCAATATCATCAAGAAGTCTTTTCATTGTAGTCTCTATCTCTGCGGCGAGAATGATCTTTTCCACCAGCAACTCGTATGCATCAGCTGCTTCATCAATGTATGCGCTTGTTCCAAGAATCCCATATCCACGTTTGTTTATTGGTTTGTGGACACTGGACGATTCAATTTTTGGAACTACCACTCCCATTATATTATGGCTTTCTAGCATTATCTCTGGTGTATCTTTCAATGCAAATGCAGTTGACCTTATCACGATCCTTCCTTCAACAGATTCCGCTATACCGATCTTCTCGGTGGCCTTTTCATAGATGGCATCCAACTCGGTTCGCACATCCTTTGCCTTGCTCAGGATCTCAAAGAACTCAAGGATCAAACCATCTCTTTTCATCTTCAGCAACTTGTGGCCACCCTGAGATAGTTTGATCTTCTTCTTCAGTTCGATAAGTTCTGAACGAGTTGGTTTTACATCATTTACACCCATAATCGATCACTCGGTATTACTCAGCTTTCTGTTGGTGTGCAGGATGGTACTTCTCAATGTACTTGTTATCGATCCTGGTAAGCTGTGCTTCAGGAAGGTTAGACAGGATGTCCCATGAGATTCTCAATGTGTCCTCTATGGTTCGATTCTCATCTTTCCCCTGACGCACGAACCTGTCTTCGAACAGATCTGCGAACTCCAGGATATGCTGATCCCTTTCAGATAATGATTCCTTACCAACGATAGCTACAAGTCCACGGAGATCACGACCTTCAGCATATCCTGCATACAGCTGGTCCGATACTGCCTTGTGGTCCTCCCTTGTCTTCCCTTCTCCAATACCTGAGTTCATCAGGCGGGATAGAGATGGGAGAACATTGATCGGTGGATAGATGCCTTTCCGGTGCAGTTCTCGTGAGACCACGATCTGTCCTTCGGTGATATATCCGGACAGGTCGGGGATCGGATGGGTGATATCATCGCCAGGCATTGTAAGGATGGAGAATTGAGTGACTGATCCCTTCAATCCTTTGATAACACCGGCCCGCTCATACAGTGATGCAAGGTCAGTATACATGTATCCTGGGTAGCCACGTCTTCCGGGCACTTCTTCACGGGCAGCGCCCATCTGGCGAAGTGCTTCACAATAGTTGGTGATATCTGTTAGAATTACAAGAACATGCATGTCATGCTCGTATGCTAAATATTCGGCAGCGGTCAGTGCCATCCTTGGTGTGATGATACGCTCTACAGCAGGATCATCTGCCAGATTGAGGAATACTACTGCTCGCTCCAGAGCACCAGTCTTCTCAAAATCTTCCATGAATGACTGGGCTTCCTCGTTGGTGATCCCCATCGCTGCGAACACCACTGCGAACTCTTCTTCTGATCCAGGGACCTTTGCCTGTCGTGCGATCTGAAGTGCGATCTCGTTGTGAGGTAGACCCGATCCAGAAAATATAGGGAGTTTCTGTCCTCTTACAAGGGTATTTGTTCCATCAATGGTGGAGATCCCTGTCTGGATAAAGTCCTCTGGTGGCATCCTTGAGTATGGGTTCATCGCTGCACCATTGACATCCGGCCTTTTGTCGGGAATGATCTGGGGGCCGCCATCAAGGGGCTCGCCAGCTCCGGAGAGGATCCTTCCAAGCATGTCCTTTGATGCAGAGAGCTTGATGGTCTCTCCACTGAATACCACACCAGCTTCACTGTTGAGTCCACCGGTACCTTCGAACACCTGCACGACTACCATGTCTGCGGATGTGTCAAGGACCTGTCCTCGTTTGCTGGTGCCATCGGGCATGTTGATATGAACAAGTTCTCCATAGCCAACAGGTTCTGTTTTTTCAATAAAGATCAGTGGTCCTGCGACACCTACGATCGTTTTGTATTCTTTGGTCATGTTCACTTGCCTCCGAGTTGTGCAAATTCTTCATCCATTTTAGTCATGACACTCTCAAGAGCTGTGTCAAAATCTTCCTCAAACTTCACTTTTGCAAGTTCATCCTTGGATTCCATTGTTACGATCTTGTCAATGGCTGCTCCGGACTCAAGTGCTTCGCTTGCCATATCGCCGTATTTGGTTATTGCTTTCAACAGTTTGTACTGTTTGTCGAATGGACAGTATGTGTCAACCGGATGGAATGCATTCTGTTGCAGGAAGTATTCCCTTATCATACGGCATATCTCAAGAGTGAGTTGCTGATCCTCTGGAAGTGCATCGGAGCCGACCAGCTGCACGATTTCCTGCAGTTCGGATTCCTGTTGCAACTTGTCCATTGCAGCTCCTCGAAGCTCATCCCAGTCAGTTCCAACATTCTCGGCGTACCAGTCTGCCAATGCCTGATTGTAAAGACTGTAACTGGAGAGCCAGTTGATGGATGGGAAATGTCTCTTCTGTGCAAGCTTTGCATCCAGCGCCCAGAACACCTTTACGATACGGAGTGTGTTCTGTGTCACAGGTTCTGAGAAGTCACCGCCTGGAGGGGATACTGCACCGATGACGGTGATGGATCCATTCTCTCCACAGAGTGATGTTACTGCTCCTGCTCGCTCGTAGAATTCAGACAGTCGCGCGGACAGGTATGCTGGATAACCTTCTTCACCAGGCATCTCTTCAAGCCTGGATGAGATCTCTCTCATAGCTTCTGCCCATCGGGATGTCGAATCTGCCATAAGCGATACATCATATCCCATGTCTCTGTAGTATTCTGCGATAGTGATCCCTGTATAAACAGATGCTTCACGAGCAGCCACAGGCATGTTGGATGTATTTGCGATAAGGACGGTACGTTCCATCAGTGGGCGTCCAGTCTTCGGGTCTTCTAGTTCGGGGAATTCGTTCAGAACATCCGCCATCTCGTTACCACGTTCACCGCACCCAATGTATACCACAATGTCGGTATCACTCCACTTTGCAAGTTGCTGCTGGGTCACAGTCTTTCCGGAACCGAATGGCCCCGGAATTGCGGCAGTACCGCCTTTTGCAACAGGGAACAACCCATCAAGGATCCTCTGCCCTGTAACAAGGGGTGTTGTTGGCATGAGTTTTTTGGCTGATGGACGTGGTCCTCGTACAGGCCATTTCTGCATCATGCTGATATCAGTACCATCGGACAGTGTACAAATGGTATCTTCAACAGTAAACTCACCTCTCTTGATATCAGCAATGGTACCGGATATGTTTGGAGGTACCATAATCTTATGTTCAATGTTGTGCGTTTCCTGAACAAGACCAAGTACGCTTCCACCTTCGATCGTATCTCCGTTGCTGACAGTTGGATTGAAGTCCCACTTCTTCTCACGATCAAGGCCGCTAGCAGTAACTCCTCTCTCGATAAAGTTACCCATCTTTTCCTGCAGTGTTTGAAGAGGTCTCTGAATACCATCATAGATACTTTTCAGCAGACCAGGTCCCAGTTCCACAGAAAGGGGCATACCTGTATTTTCTACTGGTTCACCGGGCTTTATGCCAGATGTATCTTCATAAACCTGGACAGTGGCCTTGTCACCCTCTATCTTGATCACTTCACCCATCAGTCCTTCGTGGCCGACATGCACCACATCGTACATCCTTGGTTTAATGCCGATAACTGTGACAACAGGCCCTGCTACGCGATAAATTTCACCTTTTACTTCCACAAATCTACACCTACCGATTGTTTTATTTTATCCCTTAAGTTTGAACTTTCTGCAGCTCCGCCCAGAGTTACAAGCGTTGGTTCGACAGATTCACTAAGAGTTTCTCTCACAGTTTCCGGTAGCTTATTAAAATCGTCATTATGCATTATAAAAATACCAACGTCCGAATCTTCGAACACGTTCGTGACCATTGAATTCAATTCGCTAGCATCATCGACGGCGAATACCTTTTTCAAGCCAGCCAGTCGAAATCCTGTTACAAACTCGCTGTTTCCTAATACTGCTAGTTCCATTAGATCACCAATTGATCCTTAATAATCTCTTCGTTGAGATTGGCTGCTTTTCCACGTATGATTATACGTAGATTATTTACCTCATTCTTCTTGTTCAATATGTAATCCATGATAGGAACTATTGATAATGGGTATACATGTGAAAAACTCGCAGCAGATCGTATGCTGTACTTTGTAAGCTGGGTTTCTACATTAACCAATGATTCCATGTTTGGTTCAACAATATCGGATATAGCATCCCACCATGGATATTCTTCAAGTGATTGTAAGAACTCACCATAAGACAAAGTTAGTAATTGGTCGATCTCATTGGGTCCCAGTTTCAGACCACCCTCAAGTATCACATTGTTGATCTCATCCCTGTCAACACCGGCTTTCTTCATCCTGAAGAGCATTTTCAAATTGCAAATATCGATCTCAGTTCGGATGAACTTTGAGAACAGTTTTCGATCACTGGATCGTGGTGTACCTATTGCATAGAACAATCCATTGTAGTACATCTTGTCCAGTTCGTTCTCGAATGCAGAGAGGTTCGTTCCATCGTAATGCTTCAGTACCCGATAGTATGATGTCCTATTGAGGCCCTCGACAACACCTTCATAGGACTCTTTTTCTGCAAGCTCTGCCAAAAAGTTATATCTCAGTTGTCCGGATG
>CAYRGB010000005.1:0-16922 GCA_964423715.1 uncultured Methanosarcinales archaeon
ACTGACCTTTACTCAGATGCTTGAATATATGTTTTTAATATCGTTTCGAATTACAGTTTTGCAACGATCGCATTGGTCATCTCGCTGAGTTTTGCACTACCACCAAGGTCATAGGTAATGGTCTTGCCTTCTGAGATCACGTTTTCGGTTGCCTTGAATATGGCAGCTGCCTTGTCCCCTTCACCCAGGTAATCCAGCATCCATGCACCTGCAAGTATGGTGGCCACAGGGTTTACCTTGTCCTGGCCGGCGTACTTTGGAGCAGAACCGTGTGCGGGTTCAAACATGGCGAAATCGTCCCCGATGTTTGCGGAGTAGATGAGTCCAATGCTGCCGATCAGTGCAGAGCATTCTTCGCTGATCACATCCATGAACAGGTTGGTGGACAGAAGCACTTTCTTGTTGAACAACTGCGGATTTTTGATCAGTTGCTGGGCGATGTTATCGATATGATATGGCCATATTTCGATGTCTGGGTACTCCTGCCCCATCTTTTCGACTTCCTCAAGGAATGTTCCACAGGTTTGCTTTAATATATTGCTCTTGTGGATAGGAACAACGGTATCAAAACCTCGTCGTTTTGCATCCTCAAATGCATATCGTGCAATGTTCCTGCAGGCAGGGCGTGTGATCTTTCGTATGGCTATGTACACATCATCCGTGAGTTTGACTTCCTCTCCGATGTATATTCCTTCCGTACCTTCCCGAACACACACAAAGTCAACATCACCCAGTGGGTGGTTCATATTTGGGAAGGTCTTTGTCGGACGCACGTTTGCATAGAGGTTGTACTTCTGCCGAATGGACACAGCCACGCTCTTTGGTGATCCTGCTCCTCCAGGTGTGGTGGTGGGGCCTTTGAAGCATACATCTGCTTTGTCCAGGATGTCCCAGGTCTTATCAGGGATCAGGGAGTTTCCGCCATATTCCTCCCACCACTCGGCTCCGGCCTCACATGTCACGAAGTTGACATCGGTATCAACGGCCTTCACCACTTTTAACATTGCTTTGACAAGGTCCGGGCCGACACCGTCACCTTCTATTACTGCTGCTGTTTTACTCATGTTATTGATCCCTTGGTCGTATTATAATTATTTAAAATATATATTTATATATAAATTAGTAGGTGAATACGTATCATTGTGGATACTGTTTGCCTTAATCGTACATCATATATATATACTAGGGTACGATCAGTATCTATCACGATATATTAGAGCTGCAAAACCATCTGGGAAATCTCCTGAGGTAATACGTGGATTCTACAGGATGAGATCAGACAGTCGGCATCCTCCCGGGACACAGGTAATTCTCAAATCGCTTATTTGCGAAGCCGATCTTCTTGATCTCACTTCTCTATTCACAGCAGGTACCAGTCCATATCATTGGTGGACAGTTCTTCATGCACACCCACGGTACGTGAAGGCAGACCAATTTTCCTGGTGATGGCATCCGTGAGGTCCTGCAGGTAATCCTGCTGGCTGAGACTTCCATAGATAAAATGTTTGTTCGGTTTGATGCTCCTTAACATCGTCTCCTCCTTTGGGACCACCTCTACCTCGATGTCCACTATTTCCAGGGCTTTTTCCATGGCCTTCCTGAAATCCCCAAGGCAGTATGCGATGCGGTGTTCGTACCTGTCCCGTGTCTTTTCCAGATATTGTGAGAGTCGCTCGCTTTCCATCTTGATGAAATCCCGCTTGATCTTTGCTACGTTGCATTTGCCAAGCATGAATGTGTAATCTGTGAATGGATACTGGGTATCAAGCTCTCGAGGGGTGATCCCACATGTCCCAAAGACTACCACATGCACATCTTCAGGTTGCAGTATCCCGAAGATCACCCTGTCGTACATCCGGTGGGAGGGGCTGGTATGGTAGGGTTTTCGTTTTGCACAGGGGACAAAGATGCACACTTTCCGTTGTGGTGGTTCATATTCAGAGAGCACCCACTCGTTGGCACGGATCATATCCGGGTGGTATATCAGGCGCTCGGTATCAAGGGGTTCGGTCGAACGTTCGTTCTCAGGGATTATTGGTATCAAGGGTTGATGGATTCTGGTAAACTATATATATAATTAACGACAAGAACGTTATGGTTTTGCACAAAGTGTGCAAACATGTATGTAGTTCTATTATGCTATTGATCTCAATAAGTGGTTAAAAATGACACATTCAATACAAGAGATGTTGCAGACAGAATCTTGTTCCGATGTGGCACAATGTGTGCTTGGGCTTAAGACACTTGATATACAGGCATACAAGTCGTTACTGTTGAACGGCTCCATGACCGCGGAGACATTGGGCGTACATCTGAAGCGAGAGCGTAGTACTGCTTATCGTTCCCTTCAGAATCTCATCTCTGTCGGGCTGGTGTACCGTGAGACAAGGACCATCGATGCAGGTGGATATTACTATGAATATGTGGCAATCGATCCGGTCCAGGTGAAAGAGATGATCAAAGAGGACATCAATAAATGGTATGAGAAAATGACCATGCTGATCGAGAATCTCGATAAAGAATTGCTTGTAGAGTGATCTGCATTTTTTACACCGACGTCAAGGTAACAATCCCATATCCCAAATTGAAATTGGATGCTGTAGAGCATACTGAAAGACCTGCCGGGAGTTACAGAAAAAGGATTGCTGGGGATGCAAGCTGGGATCTGGATGCGGGGAGCAGGATATCAACCTGGCGAAATGCAGGATAAAACGGTGTTGTTTCAGGGACAAAGGGTATGAAACCTGTGTCGATTGCCCGGAGTGGGAATCCTGCGATCTTATTCAGGAATGGTACACAACGGGCTACCTACGCGGAAATGCAGGCAATCGACCGAGTTCATTCGGAAGGAAGGCTATGGGCCATTTATCAAGAGAGCTGATGAATGGAAAAACCATTATGGGAAAATTGATTGAATTTCCTGATTGTTGATATGCTTTTTTATTCTAAACGCGCTGGGCATGGGACTCGTATCCATGCAACTCCTTAAGGGAAACATGTCCCGGGCATACCGTGTGTGGACTCTGCAGTAAATTTGTGTTTTAAGTTCTGTCAGATCGTAAGAACAGGTATATCTGGAGGGTCGAAAGGCTGATATGATTCAGAACAATATCCTCTCACAACCTGTCTAAAAAGTGCCCCATCCGATCCAGCGCTTCCTTGATATCCTCCCGCGAAGCGGCATAGGCGCAGCGCAGGAACCCTTCCCCTGTATCTCCAAAGGCGCTGCCTGGTATGGACACCACTCGTTCTTCGTTGAGCAGGCGTTCTGCAAACTCATCGGATGAGAGACCGGTGCTCTGGACCGAAGGGAATGCATAGAATGCACCCTTCGGGTTGAAGCAGTCAAGGCCAATGTTGTTGAGTCCTTTAACGATGAGGTGTCTGCGGCGGTCGTATTCGCGGATCATTTTTTGCATTTCCGACTCCCCGTTCTTGAGAGCTTCGATGGCACCTATCTGGGCGGTGATGGGGGCACACATCATTGTGTACTGGTGTATCAGCATCATGGAGCTGATAATCTCCGACGGTGCCAAGGCGTATGCCATCCTAAACCCTGTCATTGCATACGCTTTTGAGAATCCGTTGAGCAGTATGGTGCGCTCACGCATACCGTCCAGAGATGTGAAGCATGTATGTGTTCCTTCGTAGGTGAGGCATTCGTACACCTCATCCGCGATCATGATAAGATCATGCTCTACGATCACATCTGCGATCGCCTCGAGGTCCTCTCTGTCCATGGTGGCGCCTGTAGGATTGTTCGGATAGTTGATGATGACCGCCTTTGTTCTGTCAGTGATGGCAGATTCCAGTTCATGTGGTGTTAGTTTAAAATTGTTATCCACATTCGTGGACACTGACACAGGCACCCCACCTGCAAATATTATGGATGGGATGTACGCAACATACGATGGCTGGGCTACGATCACTTCGTCCCCGGGGTTCACGATGGTGCGTATGGCAAGGTCCAGAGCTTCACTTACACCGGTAGTAACAAGTATCTCGGTTCCAGGATCGTAGTAAACTCCATGTTTTCGCGTGTAGAGCCTGGACAGCTCTTCCCGCAGTTCGATGAGACCAAAGTTAGAGGTATATGACGTCTCCCCCTGCTCAAGGGAATGGATACATGCTTCCCTGATATGCCAGGGGGTCACGTAATCAGGTTCGCCCACACCCAGTGATATAACGTCATCGATCTCTGAGACCAGATCAAAAAATCGTCTGATGCCTGATGGGGGTACAGTCTTCAAATGCTCTGCAATGAATGTGGAAGGGTTGCATGGTTGTCTCAGGATGGATCCCTCATGTTGATTCTACTTATGGCGTCACAGGCAGCCGTTTTACCTGTTCGGGTTCATCTAGTATCAGTCCGTCCTCTTTATAGGTCTTTAGTACAAAATGTGTTGCTGTGCTGTACACATGATTCAGTGTAGCGATCTTCTCTGCTACGAAGAACGCAACCTGTTTCATGGAATTGCCCCGCACAGTTATGGAGATGTCATGTTCTCCTGAAAGTAGCCTGACCGAACGTATTTCCGGGAATTTATAGAGTCGCTCTGCGATCGCCTGGTAACCTTCTTTACGCTCCAGTCTCACTTTCAGTTCTATTATCGCATAAATGTACTCCTCACCTGCAAGTTCCCAATCGATAACTGTCTTGTACCGGCGTATGACCTTCGCTTTCTCAAGTTGTTGGATCGTCTTGGTGACATCCTTTTCGGACATGCCTGCAAGAGTGGATATCTCTGCATGACTCACTCTTGCATCCTCTTCAAGGATATCCAGTATATCACGTGTATGTTTATCCATTATTTGTGGGTTTAAACGGATCGAAAGATCATTTGATCAGCATTGCGTTGACCACGCCATCCTGACCGGGGCGACTGGTAACTTTTGCATCTCCAATGCCTGTCGTTATGATCGAGCCCTTGGTGATGATATTACGTCGTATGTAGTGCTCATTTGCTGCATTGTTGACCACGTTATCAATAGATGTCACTGTCATGTTCCCGTTGGATGGGTCGGTCACGTTCACAACATTACATTGCATCAACCTGACCTTTCGGTTGCCACCGGTGGTCGCAACGTTTTTCCTTTTTGTCTCATTGATATGTGTCTCGGCAGCTTCACGGCCGAGTTCATATTTCCTCTTTCCGTGTGATGATTTTCGTTTTGCTCCTGTCAATCTTCTTCTTGATTTTCCCTGAAATTTCATGATATTAACCTCTAATCAATATTAGTTGAATGAATGGCCATGCTGGGCCATCATGATATTATAATCCATATAATCTATTGGAGTCCTTTACTAATAGGATTGTATATGAACTTTTCGAGTGAGCTCAAATCCTGTGCAAGATTGGACAATCCATAAATAACCCTATAACGTAATGGTATTACATGCTCCGCATAACATTTCTTGGAACCGGTGGATCACTGCCTACTACCAACAGGAACCCGTCCGCAATACTGATCAACCGGGAGGGTGAACTCATACTGTTCGACTGTGGGGAGGGTACCCAGCAGCAGATGATGCGTGCAAAGACGGGTATGATGGCGTTATCCTCTATATATCTCACTCATTTTCATGGTGATCATATTCTGGGGATTCCTGGACTTATTCAGACGATGTCCTTTCACGGTCGCACCGATCCCCTCACTATCTATGGTCCGCATTGGGTAAAGGAATTCGTCAAGCTCTTGGTGGCATTGGGATACTATAAACTGAGATTTGAGGTTCATGCGTTCCAGCTCGAGCCAGGGGATGTTGTAAACTGTAAGGGATATTCTGTCCAAGCCATCGAGACCATGCACAGTGTCCCAAGTATTGGCTATGTGCTTGTAGAGGATGCGCGTCCCGGGAGGTTTGACAGGGACAAGGCATTAGAACTTGGAGTACCCGTGGGTCCCATGTTCTCAGAACTGCAGCGTGGAGGAGAGGTGGAGGTCAATGGGACTGTAGTACGTTCGGAAGATGTGATGGGTGCACCCCGGCCAGGCAGGAAGATCATTTACACCGGCGACAGTAGGCCCTGTGATGCCATAATGGATGCAAGCAGGGATGCAGACCTGCTGATCCATGACGGTACACTGTCTTCTGAAAAGGCAGAATGGGCAGTTGAGTCCATGCATTCGACGGCCAGAGAGGCTGCATCTGTGGCGAAAGATGCCGGAGTACAACGCTTGGTACTGACTCATATCAGTTCCAGATATAGTGAGGACTCGACCCCTCTGCTCAATGAGGCAAAGGAGATATTCGATAATGTCACTATCGCAGAGGACCTGATGGTACTTGAGATCCCTCATCGTAATAAATGAGATTCTGATGTCTACAGGAATACCTATTGATTCCCATTGATATCTGATGCTAGCAGGTCCATCACCTTGCTCACCGATAACAGTTTAAGACAGGGGAGTTATATTGCTTATATGGTGATGGCAATCATGCTTCATGACAGACTCAGCGATCCTAATAGGCCAAAAGGAAATCATGTCATTGATCCATATCATATCGATGAGTTCAACGAGGCCATTGCACGAACGGCAGCACTCAAGGACAAAGGGAAACAGATATCCAAAGGTATCGACAGGATCACTCCTAAAGTGTGCAATACGGCCATGCGATTGGCAAAAGAAGAGAACGATATTCCACTGAATCATATCGATCAGGCCATTGCGCTCAACATTGCTGACCCTTCTCTGGTGGAACATGACATCAGCAAGATCATTGCAGAGAAGCTCGACTTGGGTCATGCATTCAGATATCCGGAAACCTTTGGTTTTGATTCAAACCGCAAGAAGGAACTCAATCCAAGAAATATTCCGACAGAGAAGAAGCTCTCCATTAACATACATTATGTTATCGAGGCACTGTATGAGCAGGTGGTGTCAGCAGATCGTTGGTATGTGGTGCTCAACAGGAAATGGTATGAGATGAGCACAGAACCGCGTTATGAGCTTATACCGGAGCGGCTACCATCAGGGACCAAATATTCCAGCGATGATGGTGTGATCAATGTCACAAAATTATTTGATGTAGATGCCATTAAACGTGAGTGGAACGGTCCGATCAACATATTTGATAATCGATGTGTCGATGTTATCATGAAACACTCCCTACGCAGAATAGCATGCGAGGATGAGAATAGCGTGATGTACGAATATGAGATCGACTGGTCAACGAGTGATTATATTAGATAAATGTCCAATCCAGGCGTTTATCGTCAGCATCATAGAGGCTCACTTCCACCTTCATCTCCTCCACACCATAGTCAAGTTCTTTGACACCGATGAATAGTTTATCCCCTATACTGATATTATGTTCAGACTTTGTCCTTCCAAAATAGACTCTGCCGCAAGACCCTTCTTCTTCTACCGTTACACCCTTCCAGTTCAGGCTATCGATAACGTTTACGACTATGCATTTGAACCTGTCTGTTTCACTGATATCACTCATAATGTCACTCTCATATGTTCTCCATGGCGAATCTCTGGGATTTCCTTAAGGCATCTGCTCATATATACATTCTGCTCACAGAAACAGGTTCATTCGTTCTCTTCAGTTGTGCTACAGAGTCGTTGAAGTACTGTTCGGCAACCTCTTCCTTTTCATCCATAATGGCCTGGTGCAGTGCGGTCTTCAACACCTTTTCCACTATATCCCTACCTGAAAGGCCGTCGGTCATCCGTGCAAGCCTGTCAGTGTCAATATCCTTCGCTGGAATAGGGAATGTCTGCAGTTTCGATCTGATGATCGCAGCACGTTCTGTCTCATCGGGAAGAGTGAACCCGATCTCCTCCTCGAATCGGCTCCTGACTGCGGGGTCCAGGGTATCGGGTAGGTTGGTGGCACCAATGGTGCAGACCCCCTTGTGCTCAACGATGCCGTCCATCTCGGTCAGCAGGGCATTGACAATCTCAGCCACATCTCCTCGCAGTTCCTGGAACCTTCGGTCCAGTGCGATCGCGTCCAGTTCATCGATGAATATTATGCAGGGTGCCATTTCCTGGGCATGCTCATACAACTGGTGGATCTGCCGTGCTCCCTCTCCGACAAAATCTCCAATGAGTTCCGTTGCCTTGATGGGCAGTATAGGTACGCTGGTCTTATTGGCCAGTGCTTTGGCGAGCATGGTCTTGCCGGTACCGGTCGGTCCAAAGAACAGCACATTGGTCGGTGCCCATTGACCGAACGTCTCTGGTTCTTTCAGATAGCGCTCGATCAGTTTACATTTGCGACGCGCCATCTGCTGCCCGATCACATCCTCAAAGGTGACTGTGCTGGTGAACTCGAAAGTTGGTCTGTGCCTGTCATCGTCGGCCACGACAAATGACGTTGTCTGTCCAATGATGGACTCTGCCGGCTCGGCGTCTACAATACGATATGCAAAATCGGGGTACATCCGCTGGTCGAAAAGGTACTCTCCCATGCGCGCAAGATAGCCGTTCCACTGCTGTCGGGCATAACACTCGAACACACCGGTATCCCCTACCTGCGGATACTCCTCGAGCAAACCTGTCAGGGGATAACCAATTGGCTTGAGTATGACCACATTCGCAGTCGCAGCATTGTTTTCGGTGACATATCCCCTGTTCTTCTTCAGTGCTACTTTCTGAGCAGACCTGACCATGGTACCAACTCCATTTATTCAACAATTAACTATGGGTTGCAAAAATATTAAAGCTTACCCTCGTTTTGGGCAGGATGTGAAAATTGGTTGTGGGTGGGGCATATTTGCCCCTCACGTTCCATCAGTCAAGTTTGAAATCGCCGTGTTTCTCGATATGTGCTGCCAGCCCTCCATCCTGCAGAATATTGATCATCACATTGGGAAGGGGTGAGAATGTGATCTCGGTGCCTTTTGTCAGGTTCTTGATGATCCCATTGGGCAGGTCGACCTCCAGTTTGTCACCTTCATCGATCTGGTCGGTGTCGCATATCAGGGCAGGAAGGCCCACATTGATGGCATTGCGGTAGAAGATGCGTGCAAAGGACTTTGCCAGTACTGCATTGATTCCTGCCAGCTTGATGATGGTGGGCGCATGTTCCCGGCTGGACCCCAAACCGAAGTTCCTGCCACCGATCACGAAATCGCCTTTCTGCACCTTGGATGGGAACTCGGGGTCCGCGTCCTCAAGCACATGCTTGGCAAGTTCGGACAGGTTCGTACGCAGGTGGAACAGACGGCCAGGTGCGATCAGGTCGGTGCTGATATCATCGCCGAACTTCCATGAATGTCCATTTAGTATTGATTCCATTTAGAGCACCTCCCTGGGGTCCACAACCTTTCCTGCAATGGCAGATGCTGCTGCCGTGGCAGGTGATGAGAGGTAGATGAATCCTTCAGTATTCCCCATACGTCCCTTGAAGTTCCTGTTCTGTGTGGCCAGGCAGACCTCGCCATCGGCCAGGATTCCCTGGTGCACGCCCACACATGCGCCACAGCCCGGCGCCATCACTGCGGCACCTGCCCGGACGAAGGTATCGATGTATCCTGCCTCAAGGGCTTCGAGATACACTGCCTTGGATGCAGGAGTTACGATAAGACGGGTGTCCGGATCGCGTTGTTTTCCTTTCAGTATATCGGCTGCGATCTTCAGGTCGTCGATACGCCCGTTGGTGCATGTCCCGATGAACACCTGGTCAACGTTCATGCCGACTAGTTCGGTCACAGCCATTGTATTATCAACAGTATGGGGTGCGGAGATCACCGGTTCGATGGTCGAGGCGTCGATGTCGATCACCTTTTCATAGACAGCGTCCTCATCGGCTGTGATCGCCCTGAACTTATCCCCGCGTCCCTGTGCTTCCAGGTATGCCAGTGTGACATCGTCGGACTCGATCAGACCCGTCTTGGCACCGGCCTCCACTGCCATGTTGGACAATGTAAACCGCTCGGACATGGTCATATTCCGGATCGTCTCGCCTGTGAATTCCAGGGCCTTGTAGGTGGCACCATCAGCCGTGATCGTCCCTATGATGTGGAGGATAAGATCCTTGGCATACACGCCTTTGTTGAAGCGTCCGGTAACATTGATCTTGAACGTCTCCGGCACCTTCAGCCAGGTCTTGCCCAGTGCGATACTGATAGCCACGTCAGTGGACCCCATTCCGGTCGCAAAGGCACCCAGTGCACCGGAGGTACATGTGTGGGAGTCAGCCCCGATCAGTATATCCCCGGGATTGACATAGGTCTCCACAAGTCGCTGGTGGCATACACCTTCCCCTACCTCGGATAGGTTCACGCCCGTCTCCTTCGAGAATCTGCGCAGTATATTGTGTGCGTTGGAGAGGTCCTTGTTGGGACTTGGTGCGGCGTGGTCGATGAAAAGCACCGTCCGCTCCGGGTCGTTTGCCTGCACCATGTCGATTTTCTGGAGTTGCTGGATCGCCAAGGGTCCGGTTCCGTCCTGGACCGCGTTCACGTCCACTTTCGCAATAACGATGTCGCCGGCGGATACATCCTTGCCGGCATGTTCTCCTATTATCTTCTCTGCAATTGTCTTGCCCATATGATCACCTTGATAAAAATATGACTATCAATGAATGGCAAATAATCATATTGCATGTATATGATATTATCGGCAGTGATTGCAATTTATTTGCTATGCGATGCCCAATGTGACCGATAGCATGGCTGGGTATCATCTCCCTGACCAAGTTCAGATTTATCGTTCTGTACATCTATAGGAAATTATAATTTGTGATAAAGATATACTGATCATTGTATGTATCTGTCAGGAGCATGGATAAACAAGAACAAACTATGTTGAGCAAGGAAAGTATTATATGTCTTGCACAAAGGGTCGTTGGACGGAAAAGATATTATTAATGACCACTAATATGACATTAAGAGTGATGAGAATAATGGCACAGATATTTGTCGTTGAGGAAAAATTCCTTAATACCGGTTGTGCTGGTAATATGTCCAAACCCCTTGATGTGTATAGTTTCAAAGAGATATTCGATGGTTATTTGGTATAATTATAATAAGCAATTAAGTAGGTATCGCTCATGGGTGCACCCATTCTTCCAAAAATACTGATCGTTGACGATGAACCGTACAATGTTAGCCTAATGGAGGCCTACCTTTCACTTGATTACGATACTATAGGCGCATTCTCCGGAGAAGAGGCTCTTGAGATAATAAGAACAGAGAATATTGATCTGATCATTCTGGATATTATGATGCCTGGCCTGAGTGGATATGAGGTATGCAAGATCATCAAGAATGATGTTAAGACCCAATTCATTCCAGTGATAATGGCCACTGCCCTCTTTGAAAAGAACGATCAGATACGCAGTATTGAAGCAGGTGCGAATGATTTTCTATCAAAGCCCGTGGATCAACTTGAACTTAAGACCAGGGTGTGCTCCCTTATAAGTGTCAAACATCTATCTGATAGTCTTGTTGCAGAGAGAGATCAGGCACAGCGGTATCTTGACATTGCTGGGGTGGTAGTGGTTGCAATTGATCTGGATCAGAAGGTGAGCCTAATCAACAGGAAAGGGTGTGAGGTCCTTGGTCGTAGTGAGGATGAGATCGTTGGAAAGAACTGGTTCGAAGTTGCTTTTCCAATATCCGAACAACAACATGTAAGGGATGATTTTGAGGATCTGATTTCCGACAATGTGCAGAAATATTATTCTTATGAGAACCAGATAGTCACCATGGATGGGGACGAGAGATCGATCTCTTGGAGCACTTGTATTCTCACTGACGATCAGGGCAACATTACAGGAGTGCTCAGTTCTGGTGAGGATGTAACCGAAGAGCGATATGCCAAAAAGGAGCTGGAGCATTCGAACGAACTGAAGGACCTGTTCATTGATATCATGCGTCACGATATGCTAAACACGGTGGGTCTAGTGAAAGGGTTCACTGATGTACTGTTGAAACAGGTGACAGATGAGGACCAGCTCAATATGCTTAAAACGATAACACGCAACAACCTTAAAATGATAAGTCTGATCGAGAACGCTGCCAGCTTCTCGAAATTGGAGTCTATAGAACATATCCAACTTAAGCAGATGAATCTGCATTCCATCCTCGATGATGTGATAAAAAGTTTCAGCGATCAGATTACTGATAAACAAATGAAAGTGGATCTGATTATGGAAGGAGAGGCTCAGACGATGGTGAATCCGTTGATCGAGGAGGTTTTTGTCAATCTTATTTCCAATGCTATTAAGTACAGTCCTGAAAAAAGTATGATCAATATTGATGTTGTGGATTCAGCCGATGAATGGATTGTCAAGGTAATCGATCAGGGGGAGGGGATAGCTGCTGAGGATAGATCACAAATATTCGAGCGCTTCATGCGTGTGGGCAAGACGAATGTCAAGGGGAATGGTCTGGGTCTTGCGATCGTAAAGAGGATTATGGATCTTCATGAAGGGGAGTTCGGTGTGGAAGATAATCCGAAGGGGAAGGGGAGTGTTTTCTGGGTGAGCGTCAGGAAAGTGTGATCTTCCAACAGGTTTTAATATAAATGCAGTATATCACGGTCTTATTTATGAGTGTACACTGAGGTAAAAGAATGGAACTTGACGAGATCGTGATCACCAGAGCAATTGTGGATGAATTTTCGAAGGTATTCCTTGATTATACGGATGTGGATGTAGCCCTTGTTGGCGGGGGTCCTGCCAATCTGGTGGCTGCCAGATATCTTGCAGACGCTGGCATGAAGACCGTTCTATTTGAGAAAAATCTGGCTGTAGGCGGAGGAATGTGGGGAGGAGGCATGATGTTCCCACGTATCGTTGTCCAGGAGGAAGCATGTCATATTCTGGATGATTTCGATATTTCTTACAAGAAATATGAGGAAGGGTACTATATAGCAGATTCTATCGAATCTGTTGCAAAGCTGATCAGCGGGGCTGTCTCGGCGGGTGCTCAGATATTCAATCTGATAGAGGTCGAGGATGTGATGATCCGTGAGAATGATGCTGTGTCAGGACTGGTGATCAACTGGACGGCCGTCTCTGTGGGACGATTCCACGTGGATCCATTGGCTGTGCGTGCAAAGATGGTGTTTGACGGGACCGGTCATGAGGCGATCGTATGCAATACGATCCAGCGCAAGATCCCTGGTGCGAAACTCGGAGAGCTGGGTGTTGTTGGCGAGAAGCCCATGTGGGCGGATGTTGGTGAGCGTACGCTGATGGAGACGACAAAGGAAGTGTACCCCGGTCTAATCGTTGCAGGAATGGCTGCCAATGCAGTGGCAGGTGCTCCTCGTATGGGGCCGGTGTTCGGTGGGATGCTGCTCTCCGGTAAAAAGGCTGCCGAGCTTGCTATCTCGAAATTGAAGTAAGGCCTGAACGTATACCCATAGGAAAGATTTATTTAACAAAAGTACGTGTATAGGTTGCTTCAACCATTGAAGTGCCTATTCCAGTGCCGGGGTAGGGTAGCGGTTATCCTGTAGCCCTGTGGAGGCTACGATCTGGGTTCGATTCTCAGTCCCGGCCCCATTCTTCTACTGTCTGGTTATATCGTACTGTTCTGTTTCGGTCTAATTTTCTAATATTCTTCAGGCAGTGATCATTAGATGCGAACTCATCAGGCAATAAAGCCTTCGCAACTGCTTTGGTCGATCTGGGGACCTTGCACTGTACTCAGAGGGTCCGACAGAGTCGGATTGACAGATCTCATAAAAGTCTGTCTGTAAAATCGCTCAGGTCTCCATTTATAAGGTCCGGTCAAATTCCGGATATATCTCGGAGTTATCAGCAAGTTCTGCGTATGGTCCATGACGCGGGCTTATGATCACCACATGTGCAGGTGGGTGTATCTTCCGCAATTTATTGATGGCAGACCCCGCATTGTTCTCAAGTCCTACAAGTGCCGCAGATCGACATGTTGAACGTAGTTCCACACCTACCACCTGAACAAGAAGCTCGTCCGCATACGCTGGATCTATGCGTTTTGGATTGGTGCTGAACTTCAAATTTCCATACTGCTCCAGATCGTGTAAGGCGATCTTTACCTTATTCTGATCTTCTCCCCTAACAACAGCGAAAGCTTTCATTTTTTCCCACCTTAATCGTTTTTTTGTTTTTAAGCATTATTGCCTCTAAAATTATGTCTCCGAATAAATCAGTCCACTGATCATTCCGGTGTAATAATTTGTTACTGAATTAACTTATATCAATCTTTTGATATTGTTCGGACAAACCTGCATGGTGTGAAGGCCTGTTCAGAGATGTGTATTCATTTACCCAGTTCTTTTGATCGTTTCGATGACTCGATCACAGCATTCATAAATGCGGAGCGAACACCCGATTCTTCAAGTATGTGCACACCTCGGATGGTGGTCCCTGCCGGAGATGTGACCATATCCTTTAATACCCCGGGATGTTTTTTAGTATCAAGCACCATCTTCGCCGCACCAAGGACGGTCTGTGCAGCAAGTGTCAGGGCACTCTGGCGGTCCAGTCCCTCGTACACAGCACCATCGGCCATGGCTTCTATGATTGTGAAGATATAGGCCGGACCACTGCCAGAAAGTCCTGTAACCGCGTCCATCAGGTGTTCGGGAACCAGGATCGCAGTCCCCACATGTTCAAATATCTCGAGTGCGGTCTCTGCATCGTTGACGGATGCGTTCTTGCCAGGACTGACTGCGGATGCGGCTTCCACCACCGTTGCAGCGATGTTGGGCATGATCCGTACGACCCTTGTGCCTTCATCCAATTCGTTCTCGATGGTATCTGTGGTAACTCCTGCAGCAATGGATATTATCAGTTTGTCATTGGTCACATGTTCACGTATGCTTCTGAGCACGTTCTTGAGGATCTGTGGTTTCACTGCCAGTATGATGGCATCGGAATTTGCGATAACATCCCGGTTATCGGTCGAGATGTTGATCCCCAGTTCTTGGTGGAGTCTGTCCAGTGTCACTTCATAGACATCACTCGCATAGATATTACTGCCAGCGATGGCTTTTGCATCGACCAACCCACGTATCAGGCTTTCCCCCATCTTGCCGGTGCCAATAAATCCTAAATTCATATTATTAAGATACATGTACCTCTCTCCGGTTCATTTCTTTTTTATCGTAACTATATCTCCGAGGGTCGTACCACTGTTAAGACTATCGCCGGTCCATTCGTCATTCCCGATGCGTTCGGTGAGATCGACCTTGAGAATACGTTCCATTTTTTTCCTCACCGGATCTTCTGGCATAATCTCTCCACGCTCGATCTTTTTGATAAGGGATTCTTTCTCTTTGATCTTGGCTGCCAGTTGCTGGTGTGTCCACCCCCGGCTCTCACGAGCGTGTTTGATGATCTCTTCGTACCCGTCAACAAGCTCATTATTTAGTTCTTTAAAAGGATCTCTTCGTGGTCTGGGTGCTCTGCCAACAATTTTTCTGGCAATTGGGGTGTTTTTTCTGGATACGGGTGTCTGGGAACGTACCGGTGTCCCGTAATGCGAACATCTGCCACATACATTAAGTTCACTCCCATCGATTGTTACTTTAATGGCCTTTTCCTGTATCTCTGCGCCACATATTTCACATTGCATAGAATCTCATCTCTTAAAAAAAGTCTGCATTATTATCCTCTTTACGAAAGGGCTATATACCGTATGTACTTAAATATTATTCGGAGCGACATGAGCGAAACAACAGACGAAGAAATGAGAACTGGTGATCACGGGCTCGGTGGCATCGGTGAATTGAATTATGAGTGTGTTGACCCAGAGGACGATGAGGATTTCTCGAAATATCTGCTGGACCGCATGAAACAGCTCGAGTCCCGCAACACGCAGTTAAAAGAGCAGTACGATCAGGCCGAATCTGAAAAACGGTACGTTGAATCCCAGAAAATTAAGTGTGAGAGAGAGGCACGCAAGTTACGGTCCGAGATCACTCGCTTAAAGACCGTTCCTTTGATCGTTGCAAATGTTATTGATATTCTGGAGAATAACAAGGTCTTGGTCAGGAGCAGTACGGGCCCACAGTTCATGGTAGGTGTATCCCAGTCTATTGATGATGATAAATTGGTAGTTGGTACACGGGTCGCTCTCAACCAGCAGACCCTTGCGATCGTGGATGTACTGCCCCATACCGATGAACCGGAGATATCTGCCATGGAAGTGCTGCAAGCACAGGATGTGGACTATGACCAGATAGGAGGTCTGGAGGAGCAGATACAGGAGATCATTGAGTCCGTGGAATTGCCTCTGACACGACCGGAGTCCTTCGAGCGCATCGGGATCAGTCCTCCCAATGGCGTCATGTTGTTCGGTCCTCCGGGAACAGGCAAGACCCTGCTTGCCAAGGCCGTGGCATACAGGACAGATGCTACCTTTATTCGAGTGGTCGGTTCTGAACTGGTACAAAAGTATATCGGAGAAGGGTCACGCCTTGTGAGAGAGGTCTTTGAGATGGCACGAAAAAAGGCCCCAAGTATCCTGTTCATCGATGAACTTGACGCGATAGCCGCCACCAGGTTAAATGAAACCAATGGGGCAGACCGTGAGGTCCAGCGTACTCTTATGCAACTGCTTGCCGAGATGGATGGCTTCGATAACAGAGGTGATGTCCGTATCATCGCAGCCACGAACCGTCCGGACATACTTGACCCGGCCATCGTCCGTCCAGGCCGTTTCGATCGTCTGGTCAGTGTCCCACTGCCGGACAAGAAAGCACGTGAATCCATATTGATGGTCCATACACGCGGCATGGCAATGTCCAATGATATCGATCTCAACAGAATTACCCCCCTCACTGAAGGTGCAAGCGGTGCCGACATCCGGGCAATAACCATGGAAGCCGGGATGCTTGCGGTACGTGAGGACCGGGATTCGGTATACATGGAGGATCTCCTGCGGGCCACAACAAAGGTAATGGCATCGGTCAAAGCACCGGATGAGGATCGTCCTGCGGCCATGTTCGGATGAATATCCTAACAT
>CAYRGB010000006.1:0-16555 GCA_964423715.1 uncultured Methanosarcinales archaeon
CTACCGCCCGATCAACTTCGATCTCGGGTGTCTAGGCCACCCCGGATGTGATAGAGATGGCCTCCATTGTACCGGTCTGGTGTGCCTTATTGATCATCTCCAGTACCTCCTCGATGGACTTGATATTACCATCAAGTTTTGGTACGGGGCAGAACTTGCAGTCAAAGATGCATTTCTCTGTAATGTTCACATAGGCCTGCTTAGGACAGTGGATCAGCTCATCCTCGATCTGGCCACGTATCAGTTCTTCGTTACCATTCATGATCACGATATCGCCGTCTTCTGCGACGGCATGCAGTGGGGATGCCTCATCCACAGCAAGGCGGACCCTGTGGCCGCCGGATCGGAAGAAGAATGCGGACTTACCTGCACCCGGTCCTGCAGTGGGGATAGTTACCCTGCCCAGCAGGGATGTGTCAATATCGACCCTGCCAATATTGATCAGTTCAGCTTTGGTCTCCGGTTTCATTGTTCCTCTTTTTGATCGTGTGTGTAATTATGATAAGACTGTCGGATAAATCCATTTTAGACCATTTTCTCAACGTAATTACTTCCATATTTGATTTTGCTACTTTCCCGACAGTCTTATGATAATCTAGATATACCTTAGATAATTCTGGTTTATCCTGGTATTGTAGGATTGAATACTTCTCACTTCTATCATCACTCACAAAGCACAAAAACTCTCCTAACAAACACGTTAATTCCTATTCTTCATGATGGATGAAGACTTTAGCAAGAGATATAATGCAACAGCCGGTTACCTGCAGGAGGTGGGTTGTTGGGCAGCATTGATAAGGGGGATAGATGCAGAACCACTTAATCCGTTTCCATCTTTCCCTGGACCTTGCTCACTACCCTCTTATTGTATGATTTGACAATGTCACTTCGGGTGATCAGCCCGATAAGTTCGGTTTCATCATTCCGTGAGACCACCGGCAGTCGCCCTATTTCCCTCACAGCAAGGCGTTTTAGCACAGTATTCAGGTTTTCGTCAGGATACGCAACGATTACATCATGGCTTGCGATATCCCCTATCCTTTGCCCAAGTGCCCCGTATCTGACCTTCTCCCGCATATCCTCCAGTGTCACGATACCACACAGTTTCCCATTTGAGTCAAGGATCGGGAACCCTGCATGGCGGCTTGACTGCATAAGGGATACCAAAGCACCTACATTGTCGTCCTCGGACAGTGTCTGTATGTGTTGTACCATGTTATTTTTCACAAGCATCGATTCCATTACATCGATCTCCTGCCCCTTCCTGATGGTAAAGCCCCTGCGTTTGAGACCTTCCGTGAACAGGGATTCGGGATGAAGTGAACTGGATGCCATATTGCTGACAACACATGCTAACATCAGGGGCAGGATCAGGTTATAGTCCTGTGTGAGTTCGAACAGTATCAACATCGCAGTCAGTGGGGCGTGCACAGTGCCTGCGAACACTGCACCCATGCCGACCAGTGCATAGGCTCCGGGTTCGGCTGTTATGCCAGGCAGTGCTGTGTGTACCAGGCTACCGTATGCGCCGCCGAGCATGGCACCTGCAAAAAGGGCAGGTACAATGGATCCTCCTGAACCGCCTGACCCAACAGTCAGTGAGAACGCGATGATCTTCAGTACAAGAAGTATTAACATGAGCTGAAGTGTAAACTGGTTTGCCAGTACCTCTGTGATCACATTGTACCCCAGGCCAAATATCTGTGGATAAAAGAATCCGATGATCCCCACACCAAGACCACCAATCGCGGGTTTTAGTGCCGGATGCAGCGGTACCTTTTCAAAACCGTCACGGAACAGGTACATAGAACGGATCAGCAATACAGAAACAACACCTGCAAGCAAGCCAAGGATAAGATACAGCATGGATTCATTGAGCGGGCTGACCAGTTCGTAATAGGAGATCTGGAGGGGGCGGACGTTAAATATCAGGCTCGATACAAGGGTTGCGAACACGGACGATATCACGATCGGGATAAATGTTCTGGCTTCCAGCTCTCCAATGATAACTTCCACAACAAAGACCACACCTGCAAGAGGTGCATTAAATGCCGCGGCACTTCCGGCGGATGCACCACATCCAAGAAGTGTTTTCAGGCGTCTATCAGGTGTCTTTAGGATCTGAGCAATGGTAGAACCAACACCTGCACCTGCCAGGACACCAGGTGCTTCTTTTCCCACAGAACCGCCGGAACCTACTGATACAATGGAAAGAAACACTTCCAAAAAAGCGTTTTTTGTCTTGATCCTCCCACCGTGGAGTGCAGAAGCCTCGATCACCTCTTCAATATCACTGCGTCTTGTCTTTATGAATAGATGGGCAACTATCCCGACTATCAGCCCACCGATCGCAGGGAGAAATATCAGGTAATAATGCGGGGATCCGGTCACTGATCCAAAGAATAGCAGGTTGCAGATCTCTATCGAACGATCGTATACGACAATGATCATACCCGTAAGGATCCCGATGAACACTGCAAGGGAATTTGATATCGCAGACTCGGTGCGTGTCCACTGGTAGATATAAGCTTTTACTCTCTGGCATGCAGTTACTTCTTGCAAGAACGGTCATCTCAGATTAAAACGAATTGGCGGGACTGATTACATCATAGCTCAAGGGAATCATATAGTTTCCTATTGTTGTCAATAACACGACTGTGCTGCGTCTTGTGGATGCAGTCGTGGATTACTCTGTATGGATTCTCCTGTACCCCGTTCTGTGATCCTCCCCCGGCCATGGGGGCTCAAAAACGTTCAAAGTTCTCTTATATATTTCCAGTAGATCATATCTGTACTCCATCAGTATCTTATATCTGAAGTGACCAATATAGAACTACATGTCTGTTTCAGATCCTGTGTCATGGTGGGAGGGAATAGTGTCAGTTTTAATTATGAGGAGCCTGTATGAAGATCGATCCGATATGCAATAAGGAAGTGTCTGAGACCACTCCATATACAGTAGAGCATGGGTGTAAGATATACTATTTCTGTTCAGCGGAATGCATGAATAAATATGATGAAATGGAGAAAAGCGTCATTCGGCTGAAACACAACCTGGTGGAAAAGAAACGCGTATCTTTCGGGAAGTTGCGAAAGGAGATCATAAAGCCAGGGATATGCACTCTTTGTGGCGCATGCGCTGCCTCATGCGAATCCATCATTATCTCTGACGATGTGCCGAAACTGGTGGGGCCATGCACGTCCTGCGGTGTTTGTTATAACCAGTGCCCTCGAACCATTACCACTGAGGAGGATCTGATCGGTCGTATCCGGTTTGCCTATAGTGCACGCAACACCCTGGATTGCCTGCATGGTGGTCAGGATGGTGGGGTAGTGACAGCGCTTATTACCTATGCCCTTGAAGAGGGTTTGATCGACTGTGCAGTGGTGACCACACACACCAAGGAAGAGCCATGGAAACCGGTTGCGATCATTGCAGAGAGATGCGAGGAGCTGCTCCCTTCATCCGGCAGCATCTATTCTCACAGCATGACCATGGAGGCCCTGATGGGTGCTATACAGAGTGGCATGCGCAGTATCGCTTTTGTGGGCCCAAGCTGCAACATCGATGCCGTACACAAGATGCAGAGAAGTCCATATGGTTTCCTGCACATTTTCATGCGTTCCAATGTGCTCAAACTTGGCTTATTCTGTATGGATACTTTCTCTTATGAAGGTATCAAGGAGTTCGTTGAGATGCATGATATGCGGCTTGTGGATATCGATTCTATGAAGATTCGTAAGGGCAAGTTCGAGTTTTTTACTGGCGGGGATGTCCGGACGTTCAGTCTTGATGAATTCGACCAGTACCGGAGTAGTTCATGCAAATACTGTACTGACCTGACGGCAGAGAACGCTGACATATCGTTTGGAGGCATAGGTGCGCCAGACGGCTATACTACGGTGCTGGCACGCAGTTCCATCGGTTATGAGATATTCAATGAGGCAGTGGCCACTGGTTATATCGAAGCACGGCCCCTTGAAGAAAAAGAGATGGACAGGGTCCTTAACCTGGCGAAGCTGAAGAAGGTCCAGATGTACGGATTGAGCCGCAGGAACAAAACCTGATGGATGCAACAAATGTGGACACAGTTCAATGTCAATATTTTGGGATTTACGGTATAAGCCGCCCCTTTTGCCAATCATTGACTATTGTGATGGCCGTCCTTGAATCATCCACACGCCCTTTCTTTTTCAGGAAGTTTCTCTGTCTGCCTATAAGTTCAAGTATCTCATAGGCATCATCCTCCTTTTCTATCGCGACATTGTAGAAGGCTTCCAGAACAGTTTTGTTTTCAGCACACATTTTCTCAATGATCTTCAGGGCCACGCCAATAGGGTCCTGCAGATGTGTTGTATCTTTCACACCAAGAAGACCCTGTTTATATTCGTCGTTGTCATCAAAGGGGATCACTCCCGGTGTATCAATAAACCTGATATGCGAACCTGCGTTCACAAGTTGTATACCTCGTGTGTAGCCGGATATTGAGGAAGTACTGGCTTTGTTCTTCCCGGCAACTCCATTGATCACCGAGGATTTTCCTGTGTTAGGATATCCGAGGCAACCAACCTGTATATCGTGCCCCCGCATGTCAGCGACCTCAAGAATCTTGTGCCGTAGCATTGTTGTTCCGAACCTGTTCTTACTGGACACAAAAACGGTTGGTGCAATCGTTGATAAACGGGCTTTTGCTTTCTCAAGGGTTTCCTTTGATACAAGGTCGCATTTGTTGAGGACGATTATGAATGGTTTCTTTGAATATCCAATACTGCGTTCGACATCGCTGTTCCTGGTCTCGTCCGGAAACCGGGCATCAACAACCTCTAGAAGGACATCGGCTGATTTTATGACATCATTCACCATCATCCTGTAGTTTGCCATGGAATGTACTATATTGCATGAGGATATAAGGATGTGTTGCGAGAACTCTTTTATATGACGTATATGATTCTATGCTACAGGTTCATTCTGATCCAGGAACAACTAACATGATCCCTGCCGAATTCCTTGTCATGTTCTTCAGTCTTGCAGCAGCTGCAACATGGGGAGCTGGAGATTTCAGTGGTGGATTTGCTACAAAACGTGCCAGTGTATATGTAGTTGTACTGGTCTCACAGATTGTTGGTCTGGTGTGTCTCCCCTTTCTGGCTATCGTATTTTCAGAGCCGCTCCCTCCAACAGACGACCTGTTCTGGGGATTCATTGCAGGACTTGCAGCAAGTTTTGGCATGCTGTTACTGTTCCACGCCCTGTCCACTGGACATATGGGTGTGGCAGCATCAATTTCGGCTGTATTTTCCGTTGCCTTGCCGGTGGTATATGGTGTATGTAACGAGGGTTTGCCTGCCAGCCATCAAATAGCAGGGTTTGTGATAGCCCTCATATCGATATTGCTTGTAAGTGGCACTGATAAAATGGGCAGGAATTGTATGTGGATACATGGATTGGTGTTCCCGTTACTTGCAGGAGTTGGTTTCGGTATGTTCTTCATATCCGTGGACCATTTCAGTGAAACAGCAGTGTTCTGGCCCCTGTCAGTTGCGAAGCTATCAGCGGTCCTGGTGACACTGGGTGTTGTTCTTCTGAGACGGTCAGCAAAGGTTCCTTCGGGAAATGTTCTCCCTTTGATAATACTTACCGGTGTTTTCGAGACCACAGGAAGCCTGTTCTTCACGCTTGCTTTAGAGACAGGCAGGCTTGATATTGCAACAGTGTTATCCTCCCTGTATCCAGGAGGCACGGTGCTATTGGCATGGTTCGTTTTGAAAGAGAGATTGTCTTCAAAACAGTGGATAGGTGTTGTACTGGCTTTGATTGCGATCGCATTGATCTCTTTATGAAAGGACTCTGCAACCCAACTTGACAGTATCCACAGGTCCACAAATTTAAAACACAGATCAATTCAGCTTCACTCCCTCCCCCACCTCAACCCAACATATTAATATAAAGCACCGGTCTCTATTCCACATATACTACTTATCACATATTATTTGAGGAACCTGTAATGATCACAAAAGATGAGGTAGAACACGTAGGATGGCTTGCCCGCATCGAGATCGATGACAAGGATGCGGAAGGCTATGCTGCAAAACTGAACTCTGTACTGGAATATTTCGGACAGCTGGATGAGGTAGACACAGATGGTGTGGCTCCTACATATCATGTGGCTGACATTATGAACGTGTTCAGGGACGATGTTGTCACTGATTCAATTGAGCAGGAGGACGTGCTCACGAATACTGACAGTGAGCAGGATGGTTACATTAAGGCACCGAGGATCATGTGAGGTGGATGATGGCGGAATGGCTGAACATATCGAAAGTAAAGGAAATGATCTCAGAAAGCTCTGCGGAGGAGGTCACGGCCTCATATCTTGAGACCATCGGAAAAAGTGGGATCAACGGCTATACCTGTGTCTTCGAGGGGGCCATGGCAATGGCAAGGTCCATTGACAAGGATGGACACGGAGGTGTACTGGCAGGGATTCCCATTGCGATCAAGGATAGCATTTCCACGAAAGGGATCCCTACCACGTGCGGCTCAAAGATACTTCAGGGGTACGTGCCCCCGTATGACGCGCATGTCATCGAGCGTCTGAAGGCAGCGGGTGCAGTGATCCTTGGGAAGACCAATATGGACGAGTTCGCCATGGGAACGTCCACCGAATCAAGTGTTTATGGCGCAACACTCAATCCCTGGGATTCCAGAAGGGTGCCGGGTGGTTCGTCAGGAGGCAGTGCGGCGGTGGTTGCAGCAGGCGAGGCGCCTCTGTCCTTGGGCTCGGATACCGGCGGGTCGGTACGATGCCCGGCGGCGTTCTGTGGCGTGGTGGGATTCAAACCCAGCTACGGTGCAGTATCCAGATACGGCCTGGTCTCCTATGCGAATTCCCTTGAGCAGATCGGGCCCATAGCCACATCTGTGGAGGACATTGCGGTGCTGATGGATGTCATAGGAGGGCACGACCCCAGGGACAGTACTTCCATTGACAAGAAGATCCGGTATCAGGATGCGCTTGTTGATGATGTGGCGGGCTTGAAGATCGGTGTACCCGAGGAATACTTCGGGGAAGGCATCGATGCAGGTATCGTGGAGGCGGTCTGGAATGCGATCCATCAGTACGAGGATATGGGCGCCACATGGGAGCAGGTGTCCATGCCGCACACAAAATATGCACTGGCAGCATACTATGTCATAGCCATGAGCGAGGCATCGTCGAACCTAGCACGGTTTGATGGTACGCGGTACGGTCCGCGTGTTGATGGTGAGAACTGGCATGTGATGGCATCAAGGACCCGTGCGTCCTGTTTCGGAAAGGAAGTGCAGCGCAGGATACTGCTGGGAACCTATGCCCTTTCTGCCGGATATCATGATAAATATTATCTCAAGGCACTTAAGGTGCGAACCCTTGTCAAACAGGACTTTGACAGGGCGCTGTCTCAGGTTGATGTACTGATGAGCCCGACCATGCCAACTCCGGCGTTTAAGATTGGGGAGAAGATCGATGATCCACTATCCCTGTACCTGAGCGATGTGAACACGGTTCCCATCAATCTTGCAGGCGTACCTTCGATATCCTTGCCATGCGGTCAGGTTGATGGTCTGCCGGTGGGATTGCAGATCATCGGCAGGCATTTTGATGATCCTACGCTCATACGGTCGGCATTTGCCTTTGAGAAGAATACGGATCATCATAACATGCGTCCCGGGGAGGTGGCATAAATGGTGTACGAGAATCCCGATGGTGTGATGATCGGGCTGGAGATACATGTCCAGCTGAACAAGCTCAATACCAAGATGTTCTGCGGTTGTTCCACACAGTATCATGAAGCAGGGCCAAACACACATGTCTGTCCGGTATGTCTGGGTCTTCCAGGTTCCCTGCCTGTGGTCAACAAGCGAGCGGTGGAGTATGCTATCAAGATCGGGCTGGCGTTGAACTGTGATATTGCCGAGCAGACCCAGTTCCACCGGAAGAACTATTATTATCCGGACCTGCCGAAGGGTTTCCAGACCACCCAGTACGATTTCCCCATAGCTTCCGGTGGAAAGATGGTGATCGAAGGCGAGGATGGAGAGCACGTGGTGCGTATCACCCGTGCCCACATGGAAGAGGATCCGGGTCGCTTGGTGCATATGGGTAGCATTGAGAAGTCTAGAGGGACACTGATCGATTACAACCGTTCAGGGATGGCCCTGATCGAGATCGTGAGCGAGCCGGACATGAGGAGCCCGAAGGAAGCACGCCGTTTCCTGGACAAGCTGCGCAACATCATGGAGTATCTGGACGTGTTCGACAGCGACCTGGAGGGTGCGATGAAAGTGGATGCGAATGTCTCCATCATGGGCGGTGAGCGTGCTGAGGTGAAGAACATCTCCTCACATAAGGGTGCGGAACGTGCACTCCTGTATGAGATCATGCGCCAGAAGAACCTTCTGCGAAGAGGGGGCAAGGTTGTCATGGAGACCCGTCATTTCGACGAGGCCCGCGGGGTTACGCTATCCATGCGTACCAAGGAGGAAGAGCATGATTATCGATACTTCCCCGAACCGGACCTGGTGCCCATGCGTGTGGCTGACTGGGCTCCCTCTATTCATGAGACCCTGCCCGAACTTCCGGATGCGAAGAGAGAGCGGTTCGTATTACAGTACGAAGTGACAGATATGCATGCCAAGGCGCTCACCTCAGATATCCGTGTGGCCGATTTCTATGAACTGGTTGCAGCAGTGGTCGATCCTAAGACAGCTGCCGCCTGGGTGTCAGACGTGCTCAAGGGAGAGTTGAACTATCGCGACCTTACCATTGCCTCGTTCAATGTGGGTGATATTGTCGAGATCATAACGCTGGTGGTCGAGGGGAGGATAACTGAAAAGAGCGGTGTGCAGGTCATCCGCACGATCCTTGACGAGGAAGGGTCGCCTCAGGATATCGTCAGGCAGAAAGGTCTGCTCAAGGTGGAGGGTGATATTGTCACACAAGCTGTGTCTGAGGCTCTCTCTGAGAATAAGGAAGCCCTATCCGATTATATCGCCGGCAAAGGCAAATCCCTGAACTACCTGGTGGGCCAGGTTATGAAAAAGACAAATGGGCGTGCTGATGCCCGACAAGCGCGGGAGATGCTGCTGGAAACGATCGACAAGATCAATACGTGAGGAGGGGGGTATATATGGACATCCCATCCCAAAACAATTATATGTATTGAAAATCATGTAAGCAGCCCGATACGAATTATTTAATAATTTACAACCATTACAATTTTCAGGTGAAAACATATGGCAAGATTCCCAGAAGCAGAGGAGCGAATCCTCAACAAGAAGATCTGCATGAGGTGTAATGCTCGTAATGCGCCACGTGCAACACGCTGCAGGAAATGCGGTTACGATAAGCTGCGTATGAAATCAAAGGACGTCAGAAAAGGCTGATCTTACTGATGCAGGTAGAAAAGTACCTCGATAGCATTGTGGATCGTCAGGGTACGGTCCACTTAACGCTCATCGATCCCGCATCCCAATCTCCTGACAGGGCAGCCGATATTGCTCGGTTCGCAGAGGAAGGGGGTACCGATGCTATCATGATCGGTGGCTCTACAGGAGCTTCTGGTATGGTACTGGACCAGACTCTGATCAAAATCAAGGAACATACGGATGTTCCCACCATTCTGTTCCCTAGCAATGCCAGTGGGATCAGTACCTATGCAGACGCTATCTTTTTTATGAGCCTGTTGAATTCCCGTGATGTCAATTATATCACAACGAACCAGGCCATGGGTGCCCCCCTCGTGTACCGGAGTAACATTGAACCGATCTCCATGGCATACCTGATTGTGGAGCCAGGCGGAACTGTAGGATGGGTGGGCGATGCCAGGCTGATCCCAAAGGACAAAAACGAACTTGCGATTGCTTATTCGCTGGCCGGTAAATATATGGGGATGCATTACACCTATCTTGAGGCAGGTTCTGGTGCGGACAGCCCTGTGACCCCAGCCATGATCGCTGCCGTAAAACATGTGCTGGGGGATAACAAGCTGATAGTTGGAGGTGGCATCCGTGATGCCAGGGCTGCAGCTCAGTGTGCCGCGGCCGGAGCAGATATGATCGTCACAGGAACGATCGTTGAAGAAAGCACGGATATCAGGGCAAAGCTCGAAGAACTTGTTACGGCCATCAAAAAGTAAGTTCAAAGCCTGCATATACCCGAAACTGGCTCATTCTCCTGTTCGAAGTGTCCGGCAGAGCGGGGAGCATGTTATCAGGTCTGATAATGTAGATATCCGATGGTGTGATGCTATGATGTCACAAGGAATATATCTTAAGACCGTTCTATACTCTAAATGGAGGTATTAATATGGTTGACCCAATCGAATATATGAAGAAAATTGGACTGTTTGGAATTGGAATATATGCTCTGACCGAAGAGAAGATCAATGAATCCATCAAGGAAATGGTCGAAAGCGGAGATATCAACAGGGAAGAGGGAAAGAAGTTCGTCGAAGACCTTATCGAAAAGCGCAGAGTACAACAGGATGAGCTTGAGAAAAATATCTCATCCAATGTGAAGGAGACGTTAGACAAATCTGATCTGGCGACAAAGGATGCGATCAAGAGCCTTGAGGAGAAGGTAGAAAGCCTCGAGAAACTGTTGGAGGAAGCTACCAAAAAGGTATGATCTGCGATTATCTTTAAATTATTATATTCGTAATGGCAACGAGCTGTCTGCGTAATATTTTACCGGACAGCGTTCATTTATACATATTTTTGATCGACCAATTGTAGGTCCGTGGACGATCGTGGTTTTACCAATAATGGGAAAGTATGTCTTCAGGAATAACACGTAGGTATTCAATGGTCAGGCGATATGGGGTCATCATTGATACCCTTATCAAGTATCAATTTGGATATCTTGTGGACCAGATGGGCCTGCGATCAGTCGGTTCCCTGAAGTCCAGGTTCAAGGGACGTTTTGGAGGGGGAAGTGCTATCGACACCGGGCCCACACGTGCACGGGAGGTGCTCGAAGAACTCGGACCCACATACGTGAAGTTCGGTCAGTTCCTCAGTATGCGACATGACCTGATACCTCAGGAATATTCCGATGAGTTCACAAAGCTCCAGAACGATGTGCCGCCGTTTGCATACGGGGATGTGGAACGCGTTGTGGCGGAGGAACTGGGTGGCGAGATCGGTGACCTGTTCAGTGAATTCGAAAAGGATCCAATAGCTGCGGCTTCCATTGGGCAGGTGCACCATGCAAAGCTCCCGGATGGTACGGATGTGGCCGTGAAGGTCCAGCGACCAGAGATACTTGGCGTCATCGATGCTGATATGGATATCATGTACAGCATCGCAGGATTCGCCCAGGAACACATCCATGATGCTCAACTATACCGACCTGTGGATATCGTGGATGAGTTATCCCGGTCCATCCATGCTGAGCTGGACTATACACAGGAAGCCCGGAATATCGAGCGTTTTCTCCATAACTTCAGGAACGATCCTAACATAACAATCCCGAAGGTCTACTTGGATTACAGCAGTAGGCGTGTCCTGACAATGGAATATATCGATGGCGTCAAGTGTATCAACTCTGATCAGCTCGATAAGCTTGGTGTCGACCCTAACCAGATTGCAACATACGGCACAGAAGCTTTCATGAAACAGGTGTTTGAGGATGCATTCTTCCATGCGGACCTGCATGCTGGTAATGTTTTTGTACTTAGGGATGGGGGGGTGGCCCTGTTGGATTTTGGTATGGTTGGATACATTTCCAAGGATGTCCGCAGCATTCTCACCGATGCTCTGATCGCGATCACTCAAGGGAATCAGAGACAGTATGTAGAAGTGCTCAGGGATTTCGGCGTGGTCAGCGAGAAGCTTGATGAACAGGCATTCAAGGATGACTGCGATTACCTGCTGAACAAATACTATGGTCGTCCCTTTGATCAGCTTGATGTGTCTGTCGTGTCTGCTGAGATGATGGGGCTTTTAAGACGGTATCAGATACGGATTCCTTCGAACGTTGCCATGCTGATCAGGGGAGTGATAACGGCCAGTGGGTTTGCCACGCAGATAGCTCCGGATTTTAATGTTACTGCCATTGCAGAACCCTATGCAAAAAAGGTAATGAGAAAACGTATAAGCCCGGATGCTCTTGCAAGAAGTGCCTACAACGACATGTGGTATGTGTCCCGCCTGTTCCACAAAGCCCCACTCCAGCTCTCCCATATCCTCAGCGTTGCAGAAAACGGGTATCTGAATATCAGGTTCGAGAACCAGGGAATGGACAGGGTCGTGAGTGAGATGAGTTCTTCCAGCAACCGTCTGTCATTCAGCCTGATCATATCTGCTATCATAGTGGGCTCGTCCCTGATCATACAGACAGGCATGGAGCCTTACCTCTGGGGTGTCCCCATGATGGGTGTCCTGGGATTCATCGCTGCAGGCGTATTGGGTATGGGGCTTGCGTTATATATCCTGAGAACCGGCAATATCTGAAGTCTTGTGACATTTTTTTCTGCAATAACCTTTAAATCGGTATTGGATCATTATACATGCTGCCATTATACATGGTCATTTATTGGTCACTCCTCTTCCCAGGTGTTGGACATGGTAGATCCCCAGATAGAACGTAAGCTCATTGAGATTATGCGTATAATCGATGAGAATGATAAACCGATAGGCGCAAGGGCCATTGCCGATGAGCTGTACAGCCGTGGTTATAATATTGGAGAACGTGCTGTACGCTATCATTTGAGTATACTGGATGAGAGAGGGTTCACTGAAAAACATGGATATAGTGGCCGCACGATCACAGGTAAAGGGAAGGGGGAGTTGGGAGAGGCACTGATCGGTGATCGTCTGGATTTTGTCATCACGAGGATCGAGGACCTGATCTACCGAACTGACTTTGACACGTTATCCGGGACAGGACACGTGATCGTCAACATATCTCATATTGACAAAGACGATTTTGACAGTTGCATTGACATCATGACACGTGTTGCATCCGGAGGGGTCGGTATCAGTCCTAGGCTCGGTATTTTTGAGGAAGGTTGTGATGATGTGTACGTACCACCTGGCAAAATCTCCATTGCAACAGTGTGCAGTCTCACTTTTGATGGTATCCTCCTGAAGAACGGCATCCCGGTGCGACCCTCCTTTGGCGGTATCCTGCAGATGGCGGACGGTGCCCCCCAGAGGTTCCTGGACCTCATCTCATATACCGGTACGTCTATCGATCCGATCAAGATATTCATGATGCGTCAGGCAACGTCGGTCCTGGATGTGCTGGATTCCGGGAACGGCACCATACTTGCAAATGTACGCAACATTCCCGTGTCATCTGTTGAAAGGGCACAGGACATCATGGAACTGACCGCCGCTTCTGACATCGGTGGATTGATGATGATAGGAGAGCCCGGATATACTATGCTGGGATCTCCCGTTGAGACAGGGATGTCAGGAGTACTGGCATATGTGGGAGTTAATGCCATAGCTGCCATAGAAGAAGCAGGTATTGGGGTGGACACGAATCCAGTCTCCACCATCATGCGATACGAGGACATGCGCGAGGTTTGAAATGTTTGTATAATAAACACTTTCTTCCTGATTTCCGGTCAATTTAAGCACATACTTTTCAAAACCACAGCAAGAGAGCACTTTCCAAGGTTATCGCTTTTTTTGATACCGTAAATGAGGCATCATATTTTTCAGCTACCACAAATTATGAACTTTACTTTGCGCACGTATCCATTTAAACCCAAGTTTGACTGTCAAACTTGGGATGCACAGGATCAGACTCTTATTTATGGATGTTCATGGGACATTGTGTAAGCATAAAGCCCTTATCAGGGAAAGGTTCAGTGCCAGGAAAACAGGAATATTCGGGTCATTTGTAGAATAGGATATAAGAAAATACACCTATCTTGAGATAAAAGTGGCCAAACTAGCATCAATTCACGTAACTTATTGAAACTGTCAACCTTGGTTTGATACCATAACCTGACAGCACAGCTAACACCCATCGAAAAAAAGTAAAAAAGGAAACCTTCACCTAACCAGGTGAAGGCTCAATTTTAATGTTCAGTCCGCAAGCAGTATTCTTGTGATATCATCGCCGACCTCGGACGTGCCGGCCGAACCGCCCATATCATAGGTCTGGACCTTTGCCTCGATGATGTTCTGCTCGATTGAAGATACAATGGCATTGGCGGCATCGACCTCGCCGAGCTGTTCCACCAGCATTGCTCCTGCCCAGATAGTCGCTATGGGGTTGACCTTGTTCTGTCCCTTGTACTTTGGAGCTGAACCATGGATGGGTTCGAACATGCTTGTACCGTCGGGGTTGATGTTTCCACCTGGTGCCAGACCGAGGCCGCCCTGTACCATTGCACCCAGGTCAGTGATAATGTCGCCGAACATGTTCGGTGTCACAACAACATCGAACCATTCAGGGTTCTTGACGAACCACATGGTAATGGCATCCACAAAGTTGTAATCGGTCTTAACATCCGGGTGCTTGGAAGCAATCTCTCCAAATTCCTCTCTCCAGAATCCATAGATGTCAGTGAGCACATTGGCCTTGTCCACTGAGGATACGTGTTTATCCCGATCCTCTGCCAGGTCAAAGGAATACTCCATAACCCTTCGGGTGGCTTCCTTTGAGATCATGCCGATCTGGTAGGCGATCTCTTCACTGTCTGTCTCAATATCCAGGCCGAACTTGGCAGAGTACAGGGTACGGGATACTTCCAGTATGTCCTTGCTCGTTCCTCTTTCTGCCCGTCCTCCGATACCGATATAGAAGTCCTCGGTGTTCTCCCTGACCACGGTGAAATCAATGTCGGCAGGGGTCTTATCCTTGATCGGACACCATACCCCTTCCAGAAGCTTGATCGGTCGCAGGTTCACGTATTGGTCAAAGTAGAAGCGAGCAGCCAGCAGAATCCCTTTCTCAAGGACACCAGGTGTGATCCGTGGGTCTCCGACCGATCCGAGATAGATGGCCTCATAGTTCGAGAGTTCAGCAAGGGTGTCCTCTGAAATCAGTTCCCCGGTCTCCAGGTAATGGTCTGCACCATGGGGGAACTCTACCCATTCAACATCGAAACCGAACCGTTCCCCGGCCGCATCGATCACTTTCCGTCCTTCTGCAATGACCTCTGGTCCTATCCCGTCACCGGGTATTACTGGAATCTTATATTGTGTCATGAATTATTCTCCTTTTACTCACGCGATGAGTTTTCTGGTGTATTCTATCAGTCCACCGGCATCCATGATCCCACGAACGAACTCAGGGAGTGGGGTTGCCTGATAGGTCTCCCCTTTTGTGATATTATTGATCGTACCGTTTGCAAGGTCTATATCGAGCTCGTCACCCTCGTCAATACTGTCGGTATCAGGACATTCGAGCAGTGCTACGCCTATATTGATAGCATTCCGAAAGAAGATCCGTGCAAAGGATTTTGCGATCACGCAGCTAATCTCTGTACCCTTGAGGGCTATGGGTGCATGTTCTCTGGATGAGCCACATCCAAAGTTATTGCCAGCAACGATTATGTCGTTCTTTTGTACATTCCCAGCAAAATCAGGGCGCACCCCTTCGAAGGTGTGATGTGCAAGTTCCTCCGGTGTGTTCAATACCAGGTACCTTCCCGGGATGACCGCGTCCGTGTCAACATCATCTCCGAATTTCCAGACATTTCCTTTCATTATTAATCACCGATGATCAGATTCTTATCTGATCGTATCAAATTATATCCTCTACTATATCAGAGTCATTAAATGTTTTGCTTAAAATACGTTTATATTATATCACTTTTCTCCCGATGAAGATGTCCAGATCCAGTGGTCTTCCGTCAACGTAAACCTGCGGGCCGGTAACAACGCCATCAAGATGCAGGTCAACGGACACGTCCCCACCAAATGAGGTATTGTCGCCAAGAGCTACATGCACGGTCCCTCCGACCTTCTCGTCCTCCAGAATAGATCCGGTGATCGATGCGGCCGGATTGATGCCAATACCCAGTTCGGCAATGTTCCTGGCTCCCGGGCCGGCCTGATCCATCATTTGCTTTAGTTCATCTGCCCGGGGTCCATCAATCTCTGTTGCATACCTGTCTTTGATCTCTATTATGAGAGGATCATCCAGCAATCCGAGGCCTGCCATCGAACCATCGATCACCAGCCGTCCATTGGCATTTTGTGGTGCGATACATACCTCTCCGGCTGGCAGGTTCGTGAATGAACCGGGTGCGGTACACATTCCCGTATCGACCAGCCACTGTCCGTCCAGGACATCGATCTTCAGGTCCGTGCCCAGTTCGGTAGTGATATGGATCGTTGTTGTATCGAAAAGCGCTTCAAGCAACTTTTCAGCGGCGGCATTAATTACCTGATAGTCTGTGGTCAGACCCCCGGTGGTCATCATACGGGTGGTGATGCCTGGCATTGTTGCGATCCTCGCACCCGCATCACAGGCTTGCCGCCGGGCCTTTGTGTGGGTAAGGGAGCGAGAGGTCGGTGCAAGGACCACATCTGCATGGAGCAAGCCTGTGA
>CAYRGB010000007.1:0-15058 GCA_964423715.1 uncultured Methanosarcinales archaeon
GCCGCCTTGACAGTACAGGTAGTGCAGACGACCACTTCGGCATCACCTTCATCCACCAGCTCATACCCCATCTTCCGGATGGCTGCCATCATGATCTCCGAGGATGACTGGTTGGCCGAACAGCCGTACGTGGCTACGTGTACTTTCATAATTATTGTTTGCAGGTTTGTCCTCACAGATGCAGCGGGGTCTCTTCCTTATCACCGATGTACACCGTATCTGTAAACTTGACCACACCCGAACTGCCCAAGGATATACTGTGCACTCTGGCATCCCCCCCACCGAAAAGGTTTACCCCTCTCAGGAACTGGCCCGGCGTGACACCTGTTGCCGCAAAGATCACATCCTTGCCGGGCACAAGTTTGTCCAGGTCCAGCACATCGTTGATGCTAGTTTCGGTGATACCCATAGTCTTAAGGCGTGGCATCTTCTCCTCTGTCTCTGCAGCGATCGCCTCGTCCGATTCGTTATTGGCCACTGAAGGCAGGACCAGTCGGGCAAGGACGTTGCCACCCAGGGTCTTGATGGCGGCCGCCGTGAGGACCGCCTCCCCGGACCCACCGGTGCCCATGACCACATGTATGCCGGACCCGCGGATGGCCGTTGCCACACCCGGCATCAGGTCGCCGTCTGTGACCAGATTGACCCTGGCACCGGTCTCCCGTATCTCTTTGATCTTTCCAATATGTCGTTCTCTATCCAGAATGACCACCACAAGCTCCTCGATACTCCTCCCAAGAGCCTTTGCTACGATCTCAAGGTTGTGGATCACCGGTGCATCCAGATCGATCCGCTCATCAGGATACTCTTTTTCATACCGTACTACCTCTGGCCCCACGACGATCTTATCCATATAAACATCCGGACCATGGAACAGCCCTCCAGGCTCCGCCATTGCCATCACGGATATGGAACCTGGGAATCCGTCGGCTGCGAGGTTCGTGCCTTCCAGAGGATCCACCGCGATATCGACCTTGAGATCACCTTCGCCGGTACCTACTTCCTCGCCGATGTAGAGCATAGGAGCCTCATCACGCTCACCCTCACCTATCGTGATGATGCCCCTGATATCCAGGATGTTCAACATCCTGCGCATAGCCTCTACCGACACATGATCAGCGAACATCTTATCCCCACGTCCGATCTGATATGACGCCGCGATCGCCGCAGCTTCGGTCACATGTATCAATTTAGGCAGCAGTGCCTTCTCGATCGGTCCACCATTGTTCATCATATTCTCAGCAATCTTTGGGTGAGGCATAATATCATCTCTTGGATCTTCTATAATATGGTTGTCTAATGTACAGATGTTGTCAGTGATGTGGCATGAATACGGTTATCTGATTACGTCTTGGCTTATCCTGCAATAATTGCCTGCAATACTTAAAAGCGTGTCTATGCTCGTCTCTGCAGACCAACATAGGCTATAATCCATCTTCCCTGATATTAATATTCAACATCGAAGGATTCTATGGTTTCGGACATACTCCTTGCAAAATTACAATGGGGGTAACAGGTATCCGGAAAAAACCGAAGAAGAACGTGTTCAATACTACTCCAACCTCCCCAAGCGAATTATCCAGGATCAACTCTTGAACGAAAGATCTTTTCTACTCCTAACTGAAAAATGATCTTCTCAACGTTTCTTGTTGACACTCCTTGAATACAGGACTCTACAATCGCATTTCCGATAGCTTTCCTGGTTCTTGAATATCGCTCAAATACTTATGTTGAAAAAATGAATATCTCTTAATTGTGGTTTTGATTATAACAAGTCTCCATGTTTGTTGGTAAGGGATCTGGTTCGATAACTATTCATATGCGTTTTCTCAAATTCACTTCTCTAATATTCTAATTGCTCCATAACTGCATTCAAGAACCATATTATAAGCAATTCCAAAGAGTCTTCGCTATCGACAAGATAATCTGATATTAGTTCGTGTATGTTCATAGCCTTGTACTTTTTTGATTTTGGTTATTCCATCATGGGTACAGGACTATTCATAATTTACATCATTTTAGTGACGCTGTCAAGCAGCACCATGAATTTTGATATAGATCAACGCCATGGCCCCCCGGATAGATGGTTATGACCATACAGGTGAATAAGATATGAATACAATGCATATAGTAATGACGATCGCAGGTTCGGATTCCGGCGGAGGTGCCGGGATAGAGGCAGATATTAAGGCCTTTGCAGCTCTGGGTGTGTATGGTACGTGTGCTATCACATCGATCACATCACAGAATACCACCGGTATGCTCAGTGCGTTCGACATTCCCCCGTCCCAGGTGGCATCCCAGATCGATGCTGTATGTACTGATATGGATATATCCTGGGCAAAGACAGGTATGCTCTCCTCACCGGACATTGTACGATCCGTGGTGGGATCTATTAAGAAGTACGATCTGAATGTGGTTGTTGATCCCGTCATGGCCGCAGAGGCAGGAGGCGACCTGTTGAGCAGCGAAGCCCTTGCCGTGGTGCGGGACGAACTGATACCCGTCAGTAAGCTGGTGACTCCCAATATCAATGAGGCTGAGGCACTGTCCGGTATACATATCCAGACACGACTGGATTGTGAAAAGGCTGCACGTACCATCGCTGAGCTGGGCGTGGGTAATGTAGTGATCACTGGCGGGCATTTCGATGCCTCGGACCGGATATATACAGCTGCTACGGACACATTTACCCTGATAGGGGGTGATTTCGTTAACGGAGGTACCCATGGTTCAGGATGTACCTATTCCGCAGCCCTGACAGCCTATCTTGCCAGGGGCCTGCCAGTCATAGAAGCTGGCAGACGTGCGAAACGATTCGTTGAGCGTGCGATCGGGGCAAGTGTGCCAATCGGGGAAGGGGTTGCGCCGGTGAACCAGTTCCTTCCTCTAATACAGGATGCCTCCCGGGCAGAGGCGATGGAGAACACCATACGCGCTGTGGATGTGCTTACTGGTAGTGCCTCCTTCGCAGGCCTGGTTCCGGAGGTGGGCTGCAACATCGCCATGGCACTTCCGGATGCACGGGGTGTTGCGGACGTCGCGGCAGTCAATGGCAGGATCGTCAGGCTCAGGGATCGCTCATCGGTCGTGGGATGTGTGGGCTTTGGCGCAAGCAGTCATGTTGCCAGGATCGTTCTTGCAGCCATGCAATTCGATGAACAGGCCCGAGCCTGTGTAAACATCCGATACTCTTCGCAGATCATTAAGACATGTGCAGACCTGGGTCTTACCATATCCTCCTTTGATCGGGCGGACGAGCCGGCAGACACCAGTACCATGGACTGGGGCGTGACCTATGCCATTAAGGAATACGGCAGTGTACCGGATATTATTTATGACGAAGGCGGGGTGGGCAAGGAGCCGATGGTCCGTGTGCTGGGCAGGAGTGCTCTGGATGTTGCCGAACTGGCCGCGAAGATCGCAGGATCGCTCGGTAATATCCCGTGATCGTATATATATCGAACTTTACTATTTTTAATAATAATTAAAAATAGGTGTAGGATCATGAACGATATTGAGATGGAGATGATCGAGGTTGGAGCGGAGGTGTACAATAACTATGGCATAGATGACCTGTCTGCCACCATCCTGTCCATACTTTTTTTTGAACCCGGTGAAATGACCATGGAAGAACTTGCAGAATTCACCGGATACAGCCTCGCTTCCATAAGCCTGAAGATGAAAGGGCTTGAGTATTTCTGGGGGGTCCATAGAATAAAAAAATCCGGATCACGGAAGATATATTTTCATATGGGGAAGAGCTATCTGGACAGACTGGAGGAAACCCTGCGACGGGGTCATGAGATGGAATCTCATCCCGTAAAAAGGTCAATGCCAGGGCTGATCTGGAAATATAGGGAGCAGGCTACATCAGAATCCCAGGTGGAACGGCTTCACCTCGTTGAGAAAGATTGCCGACAGATCGATGATGTTGGCAGGATACTCGAAACACTCTATGAAATGATCGATGAGGCCAGGTCTGAGCAAAAGGACAATGGGACGCTGGAAAAAGAAGGCTCTCAGGAAGATTGATCTTATGTTAGTAAAGAGGTTGAAATGATTCCCGGAATATTGGACAAGAGGCAATGATCATGGACATATTTTCCTTTTTTCTGTACACTTTTGTCACCATACTCGCAATTGTTAGTCCTCTGTGGGTAATTATAATTTTCATACCTCTTACCAGTAGCATGAACCAGGATGAATGGCGTCACGTTGCTAAAAAATCAGTAACGTTGGCCTGTATGGTGGCCATATTTTTCGCCCTTACCGGCAATATGATTCTGGAGATGTTTGGTATCCACGTGGATTCTTTGAGGGTTGCAGGTGGGTTATTGCTGCTCAAGATCGCTTTTGATATGATGTTTGCAAGAGTCTCTGGTGAAAGTGTAACTGAGAAGGAAATAACGGTTTCTAAGAACAAGGAGGAAATATGGGTCTCCCCGCTAGCCGTACCAATGATGACGGGGCCGGCCACAATAACCACTGTTATCATCCTGTTCGGAAGTGCGGAGTCCATGCTGCACAAGGTCATTGTGCTGGTATCTATACTATTGACGTACTCGATCTGTTTTGTTGCTTTGCATTTCTCGAGAAGGATCTACAATAGGATTGGATACACAGGGTCCCTTGTACTAACAAGGCTCATGGGTATGTTCCTGGCTGCCCTTGCCGTGGAGTTTGTAACCGTTGGTATATGGAACATCTATGCCGGATTTGGCTGATAGTTTCCAGAAAAAGAAAAAATGGTTCTATCACCGGGGTACCATTATCTCACAGATAGCACTTCTACCGGAGAGTTACGGATCACCTTCTCAGCAACACTTCCCAGCAGGTACCGTCCATCAGCGCCCTTTCCCAGGGTCCCGATGACCACTAGGTCGACATCGCTCTTCTCGGCATGATCCAGGATCTCGTTGGCAGCATCTCCTTCTACGATAACGGTCTTAACCTCTACTCCTATATCCTTCCCTATATTCTCGATGTAGGATGTGGTCTGGATGGCTGCCTCCGTGAGATGTTTGCGTCGCTCGTTTTTGCATTCCTTATCGGCCATCCTACCAATTTCCTGCCACTGCTGTATTGTAATCTGTTCGGTGGCAGCCAATTCCATTGCTGCCTTCCAGTTGGAATGTGCGGATTCAAGTGTGAATCCTACCTTGTCCATTTCCATGACATACATGGCATGGACCCTCGCACTGCTCACGCGTGCAAGTTCCATGCCGGATGCTACGGCTTTCTGTGCGTTCTCCGATCCATCGGTTGCTATCAATATCTTACGATATGCCTTGTTATTCATAGGATTTCCCAATAAGAGATACATACCCAATATATATAAATCCCATTAGGGTATCTATATTTTGGCCATTTACTGGACGATGACTACCAGTGTGTCGGCCACTTCCAGAACATCTACGGACCGTCCTGCAGATCTGACCTCCTTTATGATCTTCACGCTTTCAGGCTCAAGTTCGATGTCCTCATTGTCCACTGTTAGCTGGATGCATCCATTTTGGACCATGTCTGCCACGCTTGCTGGGTCCATGGCATTCAAAGCCTTTATGATCATACCTGCCTGTTTCCTGTATTTTGGACCAATGATGCCCATGTCCGGTTTAATACCCACAGGCACATGCTCGAACTCGGGTTCACCTTTAATGATCGCTACCTGGGAATTGGTAGCGCCTGTGATGTCGCTCGACTTGTCCAGCGTACCGTATATCTCTATCTTCTTGAGGGGAGCGTTCAGTGCGATACCTGCTTCGGATTTATAGTGACGGATGCTGCTGGTGATATCCTTGATCAGTTCACCCTGGTGTTCAACATCCTCATCAATGAGGGCCTCGTTGACATCTGGCCAGTCCTGCTGGTGTATGCTGCCTGACCCAATATAGGAGTATATTTCCTCTGCAAAGAACGGAGCAAAGGGAGCGAGCATATGTAATAGCGAATCGATGGTCACATACAATGTATATCGGGCAGAAGCACGTGCCTTCACATCATCCCCATATAATCTTGATTTTGCCAGTTCAATATAATTGTCGGCCAGCGTCTCCCATGCAAATCCACGGATCGACTTGTAAGCCTCATCAAATTGATAGTTGTCCATGTTTCGGGTAACCGAGTCCACAAGGCGGTTCAATTTGCTGAGCAGCCAGCGATCTATTACCGGAAGTTCCTCCACAGGGACCTCGTCGATACCTTCGGCAAGACTGTCTTCTATATGTGACAGGGCAAAACGGCATATGCTCCACATTTTATTGAAAAAACGTGATGCTGATACCACATCTTTCCATCGGAACATTACATCGGAACCAGGTGATCCTCCAATAGCAGACCACTGGCGGAGGGCATCGGCACTGTATCGCTGTATGACCTCTTCTGGTGATATGATATTACCACGTGACTTGCTCATCTTATGCCCGTCCTCACCAAGTACCATACCATTGATAAGTATCGAGTCCCAGGGTCGCATATCCATCAGGGCCTTTGCCCGAAGGATGGAATAGAACGTCCACGTGCGTATGATGTCATGACCCTGTGGTCGCAGTTGTGCCGGAAGCCTCACATCGTGATCGCTCAACCAGCCGGACACGTGCAGGGCTGTCAGGGATGAGTCCATCCAGGTATCCAGCACATCCTCTTCCGGATCGAACTCTGTTGATCCACATTCACATACTTCGCTGGGCGATTGCTGGGTAGGATCAAGAGGTAGCCATTCTTCCTTTGCCACCATGGGCTTGCCGCACTTCTTGCAGTACCATACTGGGATCGGGGTTGCAAAGATCCGCTGGCGGGATATGCACCAGTCCCATTCCATGGTATTCGTCCAGTTCTCCAGTCGTATTTTCATATACTCAGGTAACCATTGGATCTCCTCCGCAGTGGATAGTATATCATCATTGACGATCTTCACGAACCACTGGCGTTCAGACAGGATCTCGATGGGGGTCTTGCATCTCCAGCACATCCCAACGTTCTGTTCAAGGGGTTTCTGGTCATACAGATATCCTTCCTTATTAAGATCCTCAATGATAGCGGTCTTACACTCTGGTATGGTCATACCTGCATATTTACCTGCTATCTCAGTAATATGCCCGTTCATATCGATAGCTTTTCGCAGGGGCAGGTCATGTTCCATCCACCAGCGTACATCCTGTTTGTCACCGAAGGTACAGATCATCACCACGCCTGTACCAAAAGATGGATCCACCTCACTGTCGCAAATGACCTCCACCTCGTGACCAAAGAGCGGTACCTTGACCGTCTCTCCGATATGTTTGCTGTAGCGGTCATCCTCTGGGTTGATGGCAACTGCCACACAGGCAGCTAGGAGTTCTGGTCGCGTTGTTGCGATATCCACCTTATCAAAATGAAGGAAATTCAATGTGGTGTCCCTGGATTCATACTCCACCTCTGCAAAGGCAATGGCAGTTTCACATCTAGGACACCAGTTCACAGGGTGATCGGATTGGTATATACGGCCCATATCCTTCATTTTCACAAAGGATCGCTGGGTCTTGACATAATATTCAGGTTCCATTGTGATGAACTCATTGCTCCAATCGGTTGAGAATCCAAGGCGGTGCATTGTAGCACGCATCTTCTCGATATTCCCTATGGTCAGTTCCTCGCACATTCTCCTGAATTCAGACCTTGGTACCTGGTTTTTGGTAATGTTGTTCAGTTCCTCTACCTTTACCTCAGTAGGAAGTCCATGACAGTCCCATCCCTGTGGGAACATGACATTAAATCCGCACATGCGTTTATACCGTGCCACAAAGTCGATGTAGCACCAGTTGAGTGAATTGCCGATATGGAAATTACCGGTAGGATAAGGGGGTGGGGTATCTATGATATACTGGGGTCTTGTCTCATCGTTCCAGTCAAAGTGGTACATGGCCATGTCCCACGATCGCTGCCATTTATCTTCTATCTCACTGGGAATATAATCTTTCGGGATGGGCATCAGAACACTCCAATAATAATCATGTAGTAGCTGTGAGTCATGCTACATTGAGAGATTTATGAATATTTAAACATATCTGGTTTGTCTATGACTGGAAGCCCTATTTGAGAATGATCTCCATAGCATCGGTCTCAAATACTATAATTATCAGGTATGCAAAAAAGTATGAGTGACAGATATTTGGGATCGATCAACAAAGAGTTCCCTTGGCAGATCCCATTCATTCTTCGCTGGTCTTTTCAGGTGGCTTCCATCCAAAGCGCTTCATGACCATCTTGATACGGGCGTCAACCTCCCGTTTGTCGAAGGGTTTGGAGATGTAATCATCAATACCCAGTTCCATTCCTTTGATCTTATCATCGACCTTTGTCTTGGCAGATACCATGATAATGGCTATGTCGCGCCCATCTTTATCTTTTTTCAATCGTTCAACAACTTCATAGCCGTCCATATCTGGCATCATGATGTCAAGAAGGATGAGGTCAGGCAGTTCATCAAGAGCGATATCAACGGCTTCCTGTCCACTGTAGGCCGCAATGAAATCATAGGGCCCACTGGCGAGGGAGAGCTTTATCAGTTCGGGGATATTTGGTTCGTCATCAACGATCAGTATCTTCAGTCGCTTCCGTTTGACCTTCTTTGGTATATACGCCAGGTGGATGTGGCCTTTTTTGAGCTTGTACTGCACATCCATACTTTTGAGACCGATCTCTGCGTGCATCTCTCCGCTTTCTGTGATATCCACGATCACATCGAAAAATGGTCTCATGGCACCTTCCCTTTCAGAAGGCATTACTCCCTTCCCAAGCATAGAGATTATACTCCCTTTGCTTTCCCGAACGGTCTTGATAAGGATATTGATAACATTCTCAACTACCTGGAGAGTGTCCTGTGACAGTACGCTCAGGCTGTCGATGACAAGGATCGAACCCGGATACTGGTTAAATAGTTTAGAGGTATGCGTACCGATCTTTATATAATCTGTTGGTGAACTGCAATAGAGTGTGTTTGTGGGAGGCTCTTGTCCAGATCCAATATCTATGAACCACATTCTCTCGTTAAATCCTTCGATGTCAAACCCATATTCTGAGAACTTTCCCAAAACATTATTTCTCGTATTTTTTAGACACATCCACACGATATTTTTTTCAGTCTCGTTCTTCAACACGGAGTATATATATAAATAGGCGAAACGCTCACTGAATACATTAAGTGGCGTAAGGATCAAGGCATTTTTGTTCCTCAGGCTTTCACGCAGTGAATCTATTATTTCGTGTGTTTGATCTTCAGACATCGTTCCCTCGAAATCAGGTATGTTCTCTATTTGTTTTTTTGTAATATTAATCTTTGGGAATGGATCTGTATCATGGATGTCCCCAGATGGATTATTTCAAAATTGAAATCCTTAACCTCTGGGGGTATCATCCTCTCACCAGATCAGATATTACGTGCGTATCTGTTCCTTCAACATCTGTTGACCTGTGTTCAGGGCCTTCTGGATACGGGATGGATCAGAACCACCACCTCTCGCCATATTTGGTCGGCCACCTCCACCTCCCCCCACGGTATTTGACATGTCCTTAACGATCTTACCAACATCCACACCTTTTGAGACTGCATCGTCTCCGGCAGCTGCCACTATCTTTACTCCATCCATATCACTCACCAGCAGGGCAACCATGTCTGTTTGCTCGGCAAGTTCACCTGCGATCTTGGTGAGTTCATCACTGTCAGCATTTGGGATCGAGCATGGGATCATCCTGATCTCTCCAATGTCAATGGCATCCTCCATTAGCTGATGCACCCTGGCACGTGCAAGTTCTTCCTTGAGTTTCTCGTTCTCTTTCTTGAGAGCCTTCCATTCAACAAAGAACCTCTTGATGGTGGACGGCAGATGTTCCGGAGCTACCTTCAGTATGTCTGACGAACTATCCAGTAGCGATTCTGCATGTTGTATTGCACGAACTGCAGCCTCACCTGCTGCGTATTCGATACGCTCCACTCCATCCTGTACTCGCTCGCTTTTCAGGATCTTTATGGGTCCCACTGGACCTGTATGCGTGCAGTGGGTACCGGCACATGCTTCGATATCGTTGCCTACCTGCAACACACGGATCCTTTTGCCAGGCGGCACGCCTCCCTGGTAAAGCCCAAAACCCTACTTCTGCTCGGCCTCTGTCCGGTCCATCCACTCACTCAGGATCCGTTTGTTCTGCATTACGGTCTGGTTAGCAAGCAGTTCGATTTGATCGAGTTCTTCCTGGGTGATGCGTTTGTAGTGGGAAATATCCAGGCGCGCACGGTCAATGAACTTCTGTGCGCCGGCCTGCCAGATATGATCGCCAAGTACAACTCTGGCTGCATCATTGACGATGTGAGTGGCTGTGTGGTGTCTTGTAAGGGCAAGGCGTCTTTTCTCATCGATCTTACCGATAACCATATCGCCTTTCCTTATATGAAGTTCATCTTCCAGATCATCTATCGTGTGCACAACCACTCCATTGTACATCTGCACATCCACAACATTCAAGATCTCATTTTCCACGGTGAATGTACCATGATCGGCAGGCTGTCCGCCACCCTCCGGATACAGCAATGTACTATCAAGTACTATATGCTTGTCGAAGATATCCAGTACGACCGCTTCGAATTCCATTCTGTTTGGTTCGTTATAAAATAACCGTTTTGTGGCTGGAAGTTTTGTAATACGCTCTGCGTAGGGTAAATCCTTTTCCTCCTTTTCAACGGCTTGGCTGTGTTTCTCGGCCACCAGCGAATAGAAATTATCAGGAAGGTCGACCTCGACACCCACTTCTGCGGCTGCATCCTTTGAGATCTCTGGTGGGATGCCGTGGCTGTCGTACATGTCGATCAATGTCTCCAAAGGTATCTTCTCGCCACTCTTTTTATAGTATTTTGCCGATTTTTGGATCATTTTACGGCCACGTCGGAGCGTTTCTGCGAACTTCTTCTCCTCGTTGTCCAGTATGTCCTCGATGACACCGAACCTCTCCGCGAACTCCGGGTACTCGGGGAGATTCTTGATATGCATCTTGATGATCTCTGAGATGGGGATCTTGATATCCTGTTCCTCCATCATGCGCAGAGTGCGCCGTATCACCAGACGTGCAAGGTATCCTGCCTTCACGTTCGAAGGTATGATCCCATCACCCAGCATGAATGTCAGACATCGGCTATGATCGGCAATTGCGTAGATGTTCTCCACGGGTTCCATAATCGCAGAGAGTTTTTCCACAGTGGTACCGATGCTGAATGCCACCCTTTTTCGAAGTTCGAAAAGGTTCGCTTTTTCACTCACGTCCATGAGTCCGGAAAGGCGTGCGTTCTGTGATAGTATGTCGGAGTATCTGGAATTGTCCAGTTCATGCTCGATCCCGGCAAGGTCCATGAGATCGTTTACAATATTGGGAAATATGGCATCATAGATCGTCGGAGATCCCTTGGATGCCCATACGAGCCTCTCCAGCCCATACCCGGTGTCAACAATGTAGTTATCCATCTTTGAGTATTTGTCACCTTTGATCATTATTTCGCCGATCTTTGAGAGCTGCAGGTTCATGAACACAAGGGTTGCTACCTCAAGCCCTCCCACAAGGACCTCCACACATGCACCGGCATTGCCGCCACCTGCCCAGGGTTCTTCCTTATATGTGACCGCCAGGGGATCCACTCCCAGCGAGTTGAGGAAACCATCACACAGTTCCATGGTTCTCTCTTTCCAGTATATCTCTTCATCCTTTGTGTTGAAGGCATGGTGCGCCATCATCTCAAATGTCGTCAGGTGTCGTCCGCTCCTGCCCACAGCATCCAGGTCCGACAATCTGATACAGGGTTGTGAGATGGTTAGGGGATTGGCAGGAGGGGGTACCTGCCCTGACGTAACAAAGGGTTGAAAATCAGCGATGGACGCTATCGTCAGATATATATCATCTCTCCAGCGAGCGACCACAGGGTACCGGTCAATTCTGATGTGTCCGTTCTTCTCAAAATAGTTCAGGTAAAACTCTCGCATGTCGGCCAGTTCGAATTTTTCCTTGAACACAGGGTTCCCGATAAATGAATACGAATCGCACGGTGCATCTCCACATGTTGATCGTTCCATATCACGTGTCCAGAAAAAACTCCCGCATTCTGAACACTGCTTTCTGATAAATCCATTATCAGAGAAGAAATCAATCTGATATTCCTCTTCCAGCATAATTATTCCCGTTACATATTATTAGTTGAGATTATCATACGTCTGATATCTTTCCACGTATTGCCCTAATGTTTAAAAACATTTCTCATACGAATTGCTATATCTTCATATGTGTATGGATATTCTGGTTGCTGGGGGCCGTGTGTACACACATGCCTCCTAGTTGACATAATAACGGTGATCTATGAACACTGTCACTATATACGTGTTCATACAATGGTGCAATTATACTAGGGCAATTGGTGATTATAATGCAAGATATGCGATACATGTCATTGGTCTTTAGGGGCGCAGTGGAAGATTATGATAGGATGGGTGTTCGCCCTTCAGTATTTATGGATTCAGGCGGAGACCTGAACATTTATCTCTGTGATCCGGTCGTTGACGATCTGGAGCTTGAGGGCAGCACTGAAGTTCCAGATTATGAAGTAAATGGAGGTCAGTTCACAACAATGGCAGGCGTATCCAATAGTGTTGCTGACCCTGACCCCAAGTTCAGACAATCGGTAGAATCTGAATATCTGGGTTGATATCACGATAATTGGATGGGCATGGGTTTATTCTGGAAATCCCCCTTTCTTTCCTCGACCCATTCTCTTTACTTTTCCATTATTACCCCCTTTTTTATTTTGGGATATGGTATCATACCTATCAAAGGATGTATCCTCAATTTCATGCATAATATGCAAGAAAATACACCGTATTTGTGCAAAGCTGCTGTATTTTGCCAATACCCTTAAGATGGTGAAAGACAAAGAGAGTGATGATGTCCAGAAAAATACTGCTTACCAATGATGATGGTGTCTATGCTGCCGGAATCCGTGCAGCTTACAGAAGTGTGGTCGATCTGGGTGAGGTAACCATTGCCGCTCCTGCTCTCCAGCAAAGTGGGGTCGGACGTTCCATGTCCATTTTTGAGCCTCTTCGTATAAACCGCACAACGGTGGATGGCGTGGAGGCATATGCTGTGGGCGGCACACCCACCGATTCGGTTATCCTTGGTCTGTTCACGATCATGAAGGATACGCCGGATCTTCTTGTATCTGGGTTCAATATAGGTGAGAACATAAGTACCGATGCAGTGACAACATCAGGGACCATTGGTGCGGCCCTGGAGGGTGCAAGTTATGGGATACCTGCGATCGCGGCATCGATCCAGGTGACTGAGGAAGGTCTGAAGTTCGATGACCTGCGGGACTACCAGCACGATTTTGAGGTGGGTATCCGGGTGGTGAACAGGGTGGCAAAGAAGGTGTTAGAACACGGTCTGCCGGACAACGTCGATGTGCTCAATATCAACATTCCACATTTCGCGGAGGATGATACGCCCATCGAGATCACACGTCTTGCGCGCAAGTTCTTCAAAACTGATGTGGAGGAACGCCACGACCCACGGGGTCGTCCTTACTACTGGATAGCAGGCGACCTGATCAGTGAGGGTAAAGAGGGTACGGATGTCCATGCGGTAGTCGAGATGGGACATATATCCATCACACCTCTGTCACTTGATGTGACATCACCTATTGATCTATCCGGGATCGAGCACCTGATATGATGAGCTATGATCTCATCGCTTAAGATCGACGGAGATATTTTTCCAGTCGCTGTCAATGCCATGAAGTGTTTCGGCTGAAGAGGCGACAACACTTCCAAGGACCCTCTGCACAAAATCGTTGATCTCTACATCTTTTCCATCTACCGTTAGTTCTACTTTCATTGTTTACACTTCCCTGCAATACGGTACACGTTTATGTACTGCAAGTTTAAATAGGTCAGGCAGTTCCTCGAGAGAGGCATTGGACACATCAACAAGATTATCGTTCACCAGCAGACACGGCTTGAGGTTTCCATCCGCAGTTACTCTCAGTCGGTTACAGTTGGCACAGAACTCCGTATTGTCGACGGGACGTACAAACTCCACTTCTGCACCATCGATGGTATATTTCTTCCGATGGTGCATCTGGCGGACCCTGATCTCATCTGCACGTTTTGCGAGTCCTTGCTCGATGGCATCGGCATCGACCTGATATTGCGAAACATCCTTTACATCCATTAGCTGGATCAGCTGTAATATAACGTCACCGTTGTACTCTTTCGTGAATTCAAGCATATCCTCGAGTTGGGTATCGTTAATGCCACGTAGCATGACAACATTCAGTTTGACCGGTGTAAGGTCTGCATCAATGGCAGAGTGTATGCCGTCCAGTACATCATCCAGACGGGTGGGTTTGGTGTTAGTGATCCATTGGTATTTATCCGGATCAAGAGTGTCCAGGCTGACGTTGACGCGGTCCAGTCCCGCATCCTTGAGGTCCTGTGCACGACCGGATAGCAAGGTCCCGTTGGTGGTCACTGAGATATCCTTCAGAGGGGGGAGCGAGGATATGATGTCCTCAAAATCCCGGCGTACCAGTGGCTCACCACCCGAAAATTTGACCTTATTGACCCCAAACCTTGCGGCAACGTTCACGAGATTTGAGATGGTCTCAACGGACATCTCTTTTCCATGACCAGTGTCCCCTTCGTTATGGCAGTAGATACAGTCCAGATTACAGCGGTTCGTGATCGATATTCTCAGGCCTTTAATGGTGCGCCCATATGTATCTGTAAGAAGATCTTGATCTGTTTTGTTCATGGTTAGGAACCCAGGTTCGTTGGATATATTGTTGAGAACTATTATTGAGAACTATTGTTGAGAGTTATTATTGAGTGCTAATATTGTTTGTTAGGATAGTAATGAATATATATAAAATCAACTCAATTAACTTTCATGAAACGAACAGTGCTGATCGCGGGGACACATAGTGGGGTGGGCAAGACCACGGTTTCCATGGGAGTGATGGCAGCCTTCACGAGACGTGGTGTGG
>CAYRGB010000008.1:0-8362 GCA_964423715.1 uncultured Methanosarcinales archaeon
CTCCCTTTGTCCGCAACAGGTAGTCCAGCCCCTCATAGGTACCCACTATGATATCCGTATCAACATCCCTGTTCATGGATATTGTCTTTGATGTCCGGATGCGTGAGCTTCCTATCCGTATAGACGTTTTGATACCGATCGTAGAATATCGTTTTGTGAAATCGTCATATTTCTGGTTGGCAAGCGCCACCAGTGGGACCAGGTATAGCATCTTCCCATTGTGTTTCAGGATATTCTCCACTCCGGCCATCTCTCCGACAAGCGTTTTTCCGGTGGCTGTGACCGAAGTGATCAACTGGTCCTTCCCATCCAGTAGCCCGTTGTCCACTGCGAGGGATTGTACTGGCAGCAGGTTCTTTGATTTCTTCAGCAGGATATTCTTGAACTTCCTGGTAAGTGGAAGATCCCTGATACTTCGTGTATTTTCATCGGGGTTTGACCGGATGGTATCAAAATGCGTGAGTTTAGGGTCCAGTTCCTCGGGATTCAACATACCAATGGTCCGATCCAAATCCAGTGTACGTAACAGGATCTGCTCGAAACGTTCAATGGCCTCATCTCCATAATGGCAGTGTGAATTACGTAAAGCTCGCAACAGTTCTTCTTTTGCACAATCTTCACAGATCAATTCGTTGTGATATTTGATGGATCTTTTATTGACAAAATTAAACTGTTTCTTGAGAAGACAGAATCTGCAGACCTGAACCCTGTCTGCCGTTAGATGGAAACCACTAAGCATCTCAATGATATTAGCTTCCATCTTCGGATCTCCACTGGCTACGATCATTATACGTTCCGATAATCTGAGTAGGTCGATGAACTCCTCTGGAGGACGGTATTCCTCTTTTCCTTCCCTGGTGACCCTGAAACGATGAGGACGTGGCCCCGCAGATGTCTTCCTCAATAGTAGTTCACCTCTCAATATAGGCATACGTTTTTTATCTTTAATAGGCATCACAGTAGCCTTTCCCTTTTCAGGGCTCAGGAGGGTCCAGAGGGTCATTATAAAGGATTCAATATTGAGTACTGGTATATGATGCTTCTGGCAGCCAGCCTTACCTTGTCACAAGATTATCACAATGGCCACAAATGTATTATATGTGTTCATCAATATATTCTTCCATATATTATGAGGGATGATAATGGTCAATAATATGAACGCATTCTCTCAGAATGCGTTTGCTCATAATCAGCAGGCTACATCTTCTAATGTAGGACAAAGCCTGTATGATCACATCGAACAGAGTGCTGATACCGTTCCTATACCGCACAGACCCACCACCATATCAACTGGCATCTTTGTACTGGACAGAACTTTGGGCGGCGGTCTGCCCTCAAGTTCAATGATATATTTTTCCGCAGATCCCAGATCCATGTCCGAGGTATTCCTCTACCAGTTCACACAGTCACGAAAGACCTATTATTTTACAACCAGCCGTCGTCCAAAATACATTCAGAAGGATATAGAGAATTTAGGTTTTGACCCTTCGAATATCGTATTCGTAGACATCTATAGCGAGTATTATTTCACGGCAACCGGGGACATGGTGGATAATGTCGGGAACGAGTATGTGGACTCAAAGATCATCGAATTCACGGAATACAACCTGAAGAACATTATCACTGATGCAGGCGACAATGAAGTGAACATCATCTTCGATACCTTCTCGTTCTTTATGAATCTCAATGTTAATCTGGGATTGCTAAAGCGTCTGACCAATATCCTGTACGAATCTACCAAGGATCTCAATGGTCTTACATTCCTGCATGGCCTAAAGGGCAGCCATCCGGAAAATGTGGAGAATGAGGTATTTAATTCATCAGATGTTATTTTCGACATATCTATCGAAAAAAGTTCAGAACGGATCGTTAGCAAACTTGCGATCCCAAAGATACGTGGCATGATACCCACAGCAGATGTCATCAAATTCAACGTGGCCGATGGTGTCCAGATCGATACGTCCAGGGATATTGCCTGAGCACAGTGTTTTGTTATACGTATCCATGCGGATTATAATTGTGCACCTGTGGTGGCACTGCCACAATCACAGTTGCGTTCATTCGGCAGATGCAGGATCGTATCAGATATGATATTCAGCAGTGTATCTCGTGTTACTGCAAGTTCTTCCATCACCTCGTCGGCTGTTAGTTTCCCGTCCCCTATACCACAGGCATGGTTCGTCACGGTACAGATGGATGCATAACACAGTTCCAGCTCTCGCGCAAGTATCACTTCCGGAACCCCGGTCATACCCACCACATCAGCGAACATGCTCATCATGGCAATCTCTGCCCGTGTTTCAAATCGGGGCCCTTCGGTACAGGCATAGGTCCCTTCCGAATATCCCAATCCTTTTTTTCGTACCGTGCTGGCCAGACATCCCCTGATCTGACTACAATATGGTTCGGTCATATCCACATGTACCGTATTCTTGTCAAAGAACGTGGATACCCTGCTGCTTGTAAAGTCTATAAAATCATCGGGCAGGAAGAAGCTACCTATGGCATGTCCTTTCATACTTCCAACGGAATTGGTGGAGATAAGCCTGTTTGCACCGACGTCCCTGGCCGCCCAGATGTTGGCGCGGTAGTTGATCAGATGGGGTGGAGTGTGTTCACCGAATCTATAATGACGCGGGATTATTGCCACCGTTCTTCCGTCCACATCGGAGAAATATACCCTGACAGCTCCATAGGGCGTATTGACAGTCCTTTTGCAGTCGTAAGATAGAGCTGAGAAACCCACTCCTCCAATAATGGCAACATTGGCACTCATATCTAATGTGTCCATGGTTCAATCCTCGTTTATCTTTGCGATCTTCGTTTCGTGAATATCGTCAAATCTACCCGTGGCCGCAAGCCTTATCCCGATAAGAGCTATTATGATCGCTCCTACCATAGAATAGATAAAATATGGAAGTCCGAATTCTGAAGAGATGGACCCACCGTTTGCGAGAGAACTGATGGAAAGGATATATCGACTGGCTCCCCACAGGAGCAGTCCTATGGATATTATGAACAATGACGGTGATAGGTCTCTGGTGGTAAAGTCACCGCTTATGTGAAGATCAAGGATCTTGCCAGTGGTGGCGAACAGCAAAGCTGCAACATACCACCAGATAGTAGTAGTGATGAAGACGGTCAGAAGGGTCATAGCTCCATAATACCAGATACCTCCGGTGGAGTAGTAGCCCCAGAGCTCGATCGTACCTAATATCGTTGCAATGATCGTAATAAGGGCTGCTGCTGAATAGGTCACGAACGTCATTCGACCAGCATAGAATTCCGTTTTCAATTTTTCTCTCATTACAACGAACCATTCGTCAAGATTAAAACCTCGATAAAGCATATATGCCCCTATGGCTGCCGATATGCCTATGATCGCCCCTTCGGGATACCTCGCCATCAGGAATATAGCATAGATCATAGCCGTCAGGCCGAGAGGTACAAAGAACGTCTGGGAGATCTTTGGGTCATTGAACGCGTTCTTGAGGATATAGTAGGTACTTTCCAGGTTTGCGCTCTGTTTGACGACGATACGTTTTACAGAATCGATCTTGATACGTGATTGCACAATGGGTACCAAAGTCTCATCCTCTGCTCCATCGGAGATGAATATCGCATTTTGTGCATCAAAATCCTCGAGTATGTTCTCCAGTTGTACCGCGATCTTCTGATCTGATATGATGCCCACGTTCTTATCACCGGCGAACGTAACGATCTCAGCATCGATCCCTCTTTCTCTGAGTTCGTCCATGACCTTGATGCCACCAAAAATGGTGTTCGTGTCCGAGTCCTCAGGGTCAGCAGTAGCGAGTTTCACAGCCGCCGCTATGTTCTGCTCTTTTCCAATTAGCGGGGTCTGGACCTTTGCTTTTTCTCCAAGGTCATTATCCCTATCGATGCATATCACTAACGTCTGCATGTGAACTCTACATGTAATTTAGAACGAAAATATATATAGGTTCTGTCAACGACCATTTCATGACAATTATATATGATATTCAGTTCATGTTTGCGATCATACGGAGGAGTCGATGCGCCCACTGCAATTTTTTTTTCTTGATAGGGTCCACGTTCTCATCGTCAAGATCAAAACCAGCCAGAGTGATGCTGGAAGCATTAAACTCAAGCGCCATGAAGACACACCGGTCCCCGTCGGAAAAACCCCCGAAATTGTGAACGTTCCCCAGCGGTTTCGCCTGGGTCGTACCAATAATATCCTTCATCAGGGGCACATATTTGAGCAGTTTCACGGTATTGTCCCCATGGGAATGTACGACCATGATCGATCCTTGCTGGTTGGCAGTGATCTCCTTTTCGATATCCCCATCAAGATCGGTTACAATGATATCTGGAATGATCCCCCTGTCCAGAAGAACAGCGGCTGCCCCATCGGCTGCGATGACCACATGATTTTCGATTTCCACAACATCCAGATCATCTGACAGACAGGGCGCATTTCCGCATACGAGTACGTCACGCCTTTTGATGAGGGTGTCAAGAACATCGGTACCTGCGCTACTTGATCCGACAAGCAGATTGGATAAGAGGAGAGCTGCAGTCTCATCCTCTTCCCTGGAAAATCCAAAATCATCGAGTATCTGCTGGTATATCGGTTCCCACTGGTTAAAATCCATGTTTTGGTCCTCTTACGTGTTTGCCGTCGATATCCCAATATGCATGTCGATACCTTCCACTACCCAGTCCTTGACCAGTGTACCGGAGGCCTCCACATCATAACCAATGACCTGTACCGAGGAACGGACTTCCTTTGCGATCATGTTCTCAAGGTCGAGCACAAGATCCAGGACCCGCTCATCGTCAATACGAATGTAGGCCACAATGTTCTCATCGACCTCAAGGTCCAGTTCCTTGCGCATATCCTGTATCCTGCGTATGACCTCGCGGGCGAATCCTTCGGACTCGATCTCCCGGGAAAGGGTTGCATCCACGTAGACCACGCCATCGTTAAAGTCTGCATCTGCCACCATGTCTGGAAGCATCTCCTTAAAGTTCACCATCGACGCAGTGACAATTGCGGTCTCCCCATCAGGTAGTTTGATCTCCATCTCACCGGTATCGGCCAGCTCTTCCTTGATCTGGGTGGCGCTCATACTACCCAGGACCTTATTTACCTTGTCTGCATTGCCTTTGAATACGGGTCCGATAGCACTTGGGTTTGGCGTGGCCTCAATGCCGAGCTCGTCCCAGCTTGTACCCACATCTGTAAGGACGATGTCCTTTGCATTGGTCTGATCCATCAGTACCGATCTCATATTCTCAACAGCTGATACGACCTGTTCCTGATATGGCGATATTACGATACGCGACACCGGCCATCTCAATTTCCTCTTTACCTTCTGGCGTGCATTGGATGCGGATTCCACGATGGAGCGCACAGTTATCATATATGCTTCCAGCTCCTCATCCACCAGTTCTTCATTGACATCCGGCCAGTCGCACATGTGCACTGTGAAGGGTGCGTCATCGTCGACATTAACCACCAGGTTCTGGTACATTTCCTCAGCCAGGTGCGGCATGAACGGAGCGGTTACTTTTGCGATGTTCACGAATACATCATAGAGTACCCTGTACACCGCAAGTTTGTCGGGATCGTCTGCTTCTGTCCAGGTGCGTGGCCGTATTAGCTGTACATACCATCGTGATAGATCTTCCAGGACGAACTCATTGATCGCACGCATGGCTTTGTGAAGCATGTTCTGCTCCATGGCCGCATTCACATCACGTATTACGGACTGCATGCGCGAGAGGATCCATTTATCCTCCTGTCTCAGATGGTATTTGATGGACTCAAAGGAGACCTTCAGTGGATCGAAGTTGTCCAGTGCCATGTAGGGAAGCGGGAAACGATACACATTCCAAAGGATGTTGTTTGTCCTGTGGATGGTGGCTATCTCATCCCAGTTGAACTTCAGATCATCCCAAGGAGCACTTGAAGCAAGGACATAGGCCCTGAGGGTATCAACTCCGTATTTTGATATTACCTCGTGTGGTTGTATCACATTACCGAGGCTCTTTGACATCTTCTTGCCACTACCGTCGAGTGTGAAACCATGCATCAGCACGCTTTTGTAGGGCGCTCTGCCAAAGGCCACCATGCTGGCACCCAGCTGGGAGTAGAACCAGCCACGGGTCTGGTCGTGTCCTTCGGTAATGAAGTCTGCCGGCCACCATTCATCAAAGGCATCTCGTGTATGGGGGAATCTAAGGGTTGCCCAGGAAGCCACTGCGGAATCGAACCATACATCAAACACATCCTCCACACGCGACATCGTACCGCCGCACTCACAGGAGATGGTAATCTCGTCAACAAATGGTCGGTGTAGTTCGGTGCCCATATCGATACCGGCTTTTTCTGAAAGTTCCTCCCTGGTCCCGATCACGTCGATAGTGTTGCAACGATCGCATTGCCAGACAGGTATGGGAATTCCCCAGTAACGCTGGCGTGAGATACACCAGTCCCTGGCACCCTCTACCCAATCCTTGAATCTGGCAGAACCCGCCCATTCAGGACTCCAGCGTACATTCTTGATCTCAGCAAGCATGTCATCCTTCAACTCACCGATATTGATGAACCACTGTTTGGTTGCGAGGTATATGATAGGGGTCTTACATCTCCAGCAGTGACCATACCGGTGAGTGATACTGGCCTCTTCCAACAACAGTCCACGCTCTTTCAGGTCATCGATCACGATACTGTTCGCATCCCAAATGTTCATTCCCTCATACTTGCCACCTTGCTGAGTGAAACTGCCGTTCGGACCAACCGGGCAGAATATGGGCAGGCCGTTCTTCACACCCACCTCAAAGTCGTCCATACCGTGTCCGGGCGCAATGTGTACACAACCGGTGTTCTCGGCTGTGACATAATCAGCAAGGTATACGTTATGTTCGATGTTCACCTGCTCAGGAACCACGTCCGCAAGAGGATGTTCATAAGCAATTCCTGCCAGATCCTCACCGGTCATGGTGTCCAGAACCTCGTAATCAGTGTATCGCCCTTTTCTCAGGACGTGTTCCACAAGCTCCGAGGCCATTATAAGAGTTTCACCTGACCCCTTTGAGGATACTGCATGTACCTTTGAGTATTCGAACGTTGGGTGTACTGCAACAGCGATGTTTGAGGGAATTGTCCACGGAGTCGTTGTCCATATCACGATATAGGTATTATCCTCGTCCTTTAGTTTGAACTTGATGTAAATGGAAGGATCGGTCCTGTCCTCATATTCCACTTCGGAATCGGCAATTGCAGTTTCGCATCGGGGACACCAGTTGACCACACGCTTCCCTCTCTCCAGCAGGCCCTTGTCCTGGGCCTGCTGGAGCGTCCACCATGCTGCTTCGATGTATTCGTCACGCAGTGTCATATAGGGGTCTTTCCAGTCAAGCCATACCCCAAGCATGCGGAACTGGTCGGTCATATCATCCTTCTGTGTCAGGGCGAATTCCTTGCATTTCTCGATGAACTTACCGACACCATAACTCTCGATATCCTTCTTTGATTTGAACCCCAGGGCTTCTTCCACTTTGACCTCGATGGGTAGACCATGCATATCCCATCCTGCCCGGTCCAGGATATCGTGGTCGTTCATTGACCTGTATCTCAGAATGGAATCCTTTATGATCTTGTTCCAAGCCGTCCCGAGATGGATATGACCTGTAGTGTAGGGTGGTCCATCAACGAAAAAGAACTTCTTGGCCCCCCTTCGATGCTCTCTCACCTTTGAGTATGCATCGTTATCTTCCCAGAATTCATGAACCTTCTTTTCGATCTCATTTGCATTATACTGGTCAGCAACTTCTATTATCATATCAAGTGGTCTCCGTTAGTGGTCTATTGTTTTGTATCACCTAATAGCATAATTGATTTAAATACTTTGGTTTTGTTCCCATTTAAGGAAGAGAGGGGCAGTCTGCAATGGATATGACACATTATATGTGATCTGCAAACCCAGCTGATAACTTTATCAGTAGTCAATACCATGTCTCAATAAGGTGATACATTGAAGATCAAATCAAGGGTCCAGCTGAGGAAATCTGCAAAGAAGAAACTGATAGCTGAACTTTCACCTATTTATGGAGATGCTATGAAAACCATTTTCGACCTCAAGTATGAAATTGCCACTGCTAACGGCATATCCATTGTCATTGTTGATGGTGCGATCATGTTCTTCAAGGATGACGATGTATATGTTCCGACCGTGAAAGGGGTTCTGGAGTTGGGACTTGATGACAATGTGGTCGTTGTCGATGCAGGAGCTGTACGATTCGTGGTAAATGGTGCCGATATCATGTGTCCCTGTATCGTCAGTGCAGATTCCGATATCCAGACTGGTGA
>CAYRGB010000008.1:8372-9372 GCA_964423715.1 uncultured Methanosarcinales archaeon
TTGTCATTATCAAGGAGGTGACCCACGGCAAGCCTCTGGGAATGGGCAGGGCACTTATGCCAGGTGATTCGATGAAGGCAGAATCTGGTAAAGCCGTACAATCCATTCATTATGTTGGTGATGACCTCTGGAATATGGAAGTATAAAAAAAGATATCATTAAAATATGATGAATATCTATATACTGTCACGTTGATATAGCAACATTGAATATAATTAATATATTGTTCCTTCAATAGGTTTCAAAAGAAAAGGTGCAGATTATGGCAAAGATCATAGATAAGTTATTTGGAAGCGGTACGAAAAGCGCAACATCGACAGATGAATATACAGAGCTTGATCTTGGCAAATATGAGGAGGCATTGGCAAATGAGCCGGCTGAGACGTATGTCAGGGTTGCTGAACTTACGAACCTGAATGAACTTCCGGCATTGAAGAAGGAAGTATACGATGGCAATATCCTTATGATCGATATTTCTACCATCAAGGCCGACAAACTCATGTTCGACCGTGCATTAAAGGATCTGAAAGAGGTCGTGATGGACGTACACGGCGACATTGCCGGAATTAAGGATGATCAGGTACTTATCACACCAACAGGGATCAAGATCGATCGGTCCAAGATCATCGGTGGCAGATATTGAATGTTGAAGATACGTCCCCGCAGGGGTTCGATACTCGGACCACATGCCCCATGTGCCATCGGGACATGGTCATCCACTGGCAAAGTGATGATATCCCCTATTTTGGAGAGATCGTGTATATCACTGCAAAGTGCGAATGTGGTTTCAGGTTTGCTGACACAATGATACTCACACAGAAAGCGCCTGTACACTACGAGATCACGATCGAGGATATCAGTGACCTGAATGCCAGGGTCATCCGTTCCACCTCCGGAACGATACGCATCCCGGAATTAGGTATTGATGTTGAGCCGGGGTCAGTGTCCGATTCATACGTTACCAATATAGAAGGTATCCTTGAGCGGATCAAGAGTGTTG